>JAYVPE010000172.1:0-7903 GCA_043757575.1 Pirellula sp. | reverse complement strand
AGTTCGAAACCAGACTGCTTTTCGTAACCCGACGCGTTAGCGAGGGATTTTATTGCCGGTCCCTCGCTCACGCGTCGGGTTATGAATAATCCGGGCTAGCATGAGGGCTTGAACAGTCAGTGATTCATTGACTTCCGGCCCGCGCGCTAGCGCGTTGCGGCTCAAAGTGAGTGCCATTTGATTTTCGGTGTCCTTGCTTAGTCGTTGGACGCCCGATCGATTTAGAGGTGATTGCGTTGCCATTGCGGTATAATGCCAAGACTGACTCACTGAGTATCGCAAACCACAGGTAAAACGATGTCTTCGCCTCTACGACAGATGCCGATCGGCGGTGTTGTTCATACTTACCAAAAGTACAATCCTACCGAATTCCCAAGTCCAACGGCTGAGCCCACGGATATGGTTTCCGGAGCCTTTGAACATGCATTGGCGTTCGGAAAGTATCGGGAATTGACGGAAGAGGAACTTGCTCGCGCGATCAAAATAGATCCAAGTCAGATCGGTGGACTTGGACCCAGTATCGACATGCTCATGGCGATGCTGGAGGAGCGGAAACGTAAAATTCTTGAAACCTATCAAACGGACGGTCTAGACAAGAAAGCCCTCGACAAATTCGAAAAGCTGGCGAAACGGGCAAATCCCCCATCGAAACTTAAAGGGGATTTTCACAAAGCCGTTCACTCAAAGCAAATTTATCTCCTTGAACAATTGTGGTATCGGTCCGACCGGGAATCACCCGAGTTTGGTACTCAAATTCTCCAGGTTATGGAATCGCTTGGCGACAAATACAACATTGACGAACTCATTAGCAAGTATGTGTTTACGGGTCGAGAAAAGATGGATATTCCCAAGGCTCTTCAAATCAAGAAGGAGCTGGAGAAAATTGACGAACTGCTCCATCAATTGCAGGAAGCGGCCAAGACTGCGCAAATCGGATTGATCGACATGGAAGCCTTGGCAGAATTCGCACCACCTGCCGATCTGAATCAGTTGGAAGAGCTTCGCCAACAGATCAATAATTACGTTCGTGAGATGGCTGAACGGCAGGGTCTGGACCGTGACGAAAAGGGCGTTTTCCACTTGACACCCAAAGCACATAAAATCTTCCAAAGCCGCCTCCTTAATCGTATTTTCTCGAATTTGAAAGCATCGCGATCAGGCCGGCACGAGGGACGAATCGTGGGCGATGGAAGTGTCGAATTGCCCTCGACGAAGCAATACGAGTTCGGCGATTCTATTGCCAATCTCGACACAACTCAGTCGGTCATCAACGCCATGCTCAAGCGACCAGACGAACATCCGATCCGATTGCGCTCCGACGATTTGGAAGTGCACAAAACGAAGAACAGTCCCAAGTGCGCTACCGTGGTCATCATGGATATGAGCGGCTCCATGCGATACGAAGGCCAGTATATGAATGTCAAACGGATGGGACTCGCCCTGCAAGGCTTAATCACCAGCGAATACCCGGGCGATTTTTTGCGTTTCATTGAAATGTACTCATTTGCCAAACTGCGAAGGCCGGGTGAAATCATTGACATGATGCCCAAACCAGTAACGATCCACAACCCGATCGTTCGCCTCAAAGCAGATATGAGCGCCGAGGACATTAGCGAACAGGATATTCCACCGCACTTCACGAACATCCAACATGCGCTGCGACTAGCCAGACAAAATCTCGCAACTGCGGATTCCGTCAATAAGCAAATCGTGCTCATTACCGACGGCCTCCCAACGGCTCATTTCGAAGGGGAGATGTTGTTCTTAATGTATCCGCCGGACCCTCGCACCGAAAAGGAAACAATGCGAGAGGCGATGCAGTGCGCCAAAGAAGGGATTGTCATTAATATGTTTCTAGTTCCCAGTTGGTCGCAGTCCGAAGACGACATTCGCTTTGCCTATCGCATGTCGGAGCAGACCAAGGGTCGTGTTTTCTTCACTGCGGGCAATGATCTCGATCGATTTGTTCTGTGGGACTACGTCGATCGCAAACGTGAGATACTTTAAACGCTGGAAGCTTGACAGTCCTCAGCGAACACCACCATTGTCTTCGACCTAAAAATTTTCCTACCTCGAATTTTCCTACCTAAATCGAGTTTCAGAAATTTGGATCGTGCACAACGACTTGTTCAATCACAATCACCCATTTAAGAATCAATCCAGGCAGGAAAATTTCACGGTAGGAAGATGAAGACAATCTACTTTTGATGGTGTTCACCGAGAACGGTTACGGTTTATTTTCTACCAAAGGCGAAAACTGCATGTAATTCAAGTGTCTGTAGATTTCGCTGTGTTCAAGCAGTTGCGAATGGGTACCGATGCCAGCCACCTTGTGGTCATGGATCACGATGATCTGATCTGCCGCTCGCAACGTGGACAGCCGTTGGGGCAACACTACGAGGATCGTGTCTTCGGACTTGAGTTGAAGAAGCGCGTCGAGCGTTTCAGACTCAGTTGTCGATTTAACTCTAACACTTGGTTCTTGTGCCACGATTAAACTTCGTTTCTTGACCAGCCCTCTCATGAGTCCAATACGAAAAAGAGAATCTGGTAATAGGCGATCTTCATTGGGTGTAACCATGGTCGATAGCCCGTCAGGCAAGTTTAGAATCGCATCTGAGACGTGCATTCGCTTTGCAACGGCCATCAAATCCACAGTTGCATCCGGCGAACCGACCGGCCATAAATTATCTTCGACCGAGCCATGTACGAGAGGACCGCGGGCTGCGGCCCAGAGTGAAAAATTGCGAATCGCCGATTGATTAAGATCCGTTGAATCTACACCATCCACTAATATGCGACCACTGGCAGGACGTCCAAAACCGAAAATCAATTCAGCAAATGCGCTCGCTTGAACGCTTTGGCTGGCAACAACGGCTGTCAACTGCCCGAGCTTGATCGTAGTCGAAATGTCTTCCAGTAATTTTTGTCCGGAGCTGTTCTTAATGGTTACATGATCCAAAACAATGCTCTCGGAAATTTTGCTTGGAACAATTCGATTAGGCTGGTTATTGAGGAGCGAAGGTTGTTCAAGATACGCAGCAAGACGATCTGCGGCAGGCTCTGCGTGCTTGTACCGCCGGAAGGCTCGCTGAAAGCGATGCAGGCTAGCGACCGCAAGTAGAGTGGACATACATAGAACGAAAAGTTCTCCGAAATGCAAACCGGAGGATTCATCCAAAAGACGAATCGACACCACAATGATTAGAAATGCGGCGAGCACGGCGCATGTCAAAAGCATCGCAGGGGATTTCCACGTTCCTCCGTCTGCCAATTGCAATTGGGAATTACGATAGGAATTCAAATGACCTTCGTAACTCAATTTTGTATCTTCTTGATCATGTACAAAAGCCAGCAACGGTGCCGTACTGCATAGGTACGAAAGCTGTTCGCTCGCAGCTCGTGCGCGTTCGAAAAGAACCGGCCTTTTTTTGCGTCGTGCTGACTCTAAGTGCGAAAACAAAACCCACACGAAAACGGCACATAGGAGCGCCAGAATAGTGATCCGAAAGTGAATGGAGGCCGAAAGGACCAACAGTAGGATCGCTTGAACGATGTGCCTTGGGAAGACACGAAACCATTGGCTAATCGATTCTCTTACCGTTGGTACATGAACGTAGAGCATTTCGAGCATCGCTTCTTGTTGACCCGATAGACCCTGCTCTATAGCCAGTGCTCCGGACTTTCCGAATAGCTTGCGCTGCAACTCAACGGCAACCTCTAACGATGTATGCAACGCCGCTCGGTAACAGGTAAGCAAGGCGATGCATTCCAATGCGATCACGATAATGACGAGTGCTACGATACCCAAAACGCCGCGAAGGATACTGCCACCTGCGTTGAGCCAAGCGGTGCCCAGCTCAAAATACCGCCCGATCGTCAAATGATCCGGCATTGCAGATACTTTAGCACCGGCTATCCCAGCCTGGCCAGCCAACAGCAATTGAATGAGCAAACCTCCCATAACCAACAGCAGTGGAACGAGGACACCGGAAATCGCACCGAAAACCCAGACTGCCCAATGGTAATCGGGCATTTTGATTTGCCGTACTAAACGCTGCCAGACTCGTGAATGCAAAATGAAGAATCTCCTACTTGTGTCAAACGGGACCCCTCCAGGATATTCCACGGCGATCCAAATTTCATGATACAAGCAAACGATTTTAGCGATTTTGAGGCCGATTCGAACGGCATTTCATAAAGAATCATTGATGTATGCAGGAAACAGCATGTTTGCCCGGCATGTTGCGAAAAGTCAACCTATGTTTCCAAGTGGAAGCAAACCGTTAGAAACTTCCGAACAATCAGATATCGCAATCTACGAACCAATCGATGGTAAACAGCAACCTAAAGAAAGAGAACAAAGCTCGACTCTTGATCGCGGATGATGATCAATGGCTGCTCGAGTCCATGGCCCAATGGCTGACCGGCGAGGGCTACACTGTACAGACCGCCAACAGCATCGAGCAGACCACCAAGACGCTTGCAAAGGAGTCGTTTGACCTACTGTTGTGCGACGTTCGCTTCGACGATGGCGATGGCATTGCATTGCTCAGGAAAGTCCGAAAGCGGTTTCCGCATTTACCCGTCTTGATGATGACTGGATATGCTGGTCCCGATGCAGCACGTGAATCGGTAGCTGCTGGTGCCTTTGAGTTATTGACCAAGCCGATTATTGATGACGAATTGCAAACTGCAATTACTAGAGCCCTGCAACAAAAAGACATCGCGGACGAAAATGAACGACTAAAAGAAGCCCTCGATCGCCGTTTCGGGCTAGAGAGCATTGTCAGCCATGATTTACGCATGCTCAAAATATTTGAGATGATTGATAAAGTTGCTGATTCGCGAGCATCCATTTTAATTACTGGTGAAAATGGAACAGGAAAGAGCATGATCGCACGCGCGATCCACAAAAAATCCTCACGTCGCAATGCCCCTTTCGTAGAAGTTGCTTGTGGTGCGCTTCCTGACACGCTTTTGGAAAGCGAGTTGTTCGGCCACATGGCTGGCTCGTTCACCGGTGCGACACACAATAAGATCGGCAAGTTTCAACTGTCCGACAAAGGAACGATTTTTTTGGACGAAATCGGAACTGCAACTCAGGCGTTGCAAGTCAAATTGCTGCGAGTATTGCAGGAGTTGCAATTTGAGCCACTCGGGGGTACCGAAACGATTTCGGTCGACACACGAACGATCCTAGCAACCAACGAGAATCTCGATACCGCCGTTGCAGAAGGCAGATTTCGGCAAGACTTGTTTTACCGTGTCAACGTAATTCTTATTGAACTGCCGTCGCTACGCGAACGTCCAGACGACATTCCACTTCTCGCCGAACACTTCCTGCGTACTGCTTGCAAAGAATTCGCAAGAGACGTCGAAGGATTTACTAACAGTGCGATGAATACGATGCTCTCTCACACATGGCCAGGCAATATTCGCGAACTAGAAAATGTAATTCAACGCGCAGTCTTGCTCACTAAGTCGCGAGACATTGACTGCGAGTCGCTACCTCGCTCGGTGCTCGGAGCTTCGAACTCAAATGCGCAGTCCAACACCGGTTCATCGAATTCTTTCCACACGACGTCGCCAACACAAGTTCACAATTTAAATTCAGTTACTAATCATGCCGCAGCCATCCATCAGACCCTTAGTGAAGCGCTCGAAGGCCCTGAGCGTCGAATCATCCTGGAGGTGCTCAAGGCAAACGATTGGAACCGAAACGTTACTGCCGATCAGTTGGGTATTAACCGAACGACGCTGTACAAAAAGATGAAAAAGCTCGGTATTGAATCCCTGGCCCAGTAGCATTCAGGCCTGGCCAATAGGCGGTTAACGCAAACCGAAGGTATCCTTACGCCAGTTTAATTCACTTTACGTGTTGATTATCGTCGTTCCGGGCGTTATCTTTGGTGGTAGAAGTAAAAATATGCCCGTCGCGATTTTTGTTACCTATGTTCACACTTAATTTAAAAAAACGAATAGTATCTATAGCAGTCTTCGTGTCTGCGTTCGTTGTTTTTGCAATTGGGAGTGGCGTTCAGATTGCTAATGGTAGTTGCGGTGACTATCTCAACCACGCTAGTTCGAGCAGAAACGCGGTCTTTTCAGACATGGGCACTGACTCGCTGCCCATGCCCGTTTGCCAGGGTGGCAACTGTCGATCTGCTCCCTCGCTACCGCCCGTTGAGCCTTCTCGTATAGTCCTCCCTCCAAAGCAACCTTCGGACTTCCAACCCACTCTGACATCTTTGAATTCGACTGAAGTACGAAGTCTTGAATCTGTCGACGAAGCTCTTCCCTCGTCTGCGACGTTAGAGGTTTTGACGCCTCCTCCTATTCTGATAGTGTAACGGCATTCAGCTCGCGCGATGCTAATGGAGCTTACTCTCCCGGCTTGATTGCATATTGGTACGACGCGGTTTCACCGCATAGATTTCGTACGTCAGTTTGCGATGTGGAGAGGCGAGTAGCCCATTTCGATAGTTGTTTCACAGCGAGCCCCCCACTTTCATTGTCAAAACTGTTCTGGATGTTGTGACTTTTCGAACGGATAGTTGGAACTCTTCTATTTGGAAGCGTGGCGTCGATCATAAGTCGGGCTAAACCGGACGCTAGCGCGTTGCGGCTGATTAGCCGAAGCCCACGGTTTTCGGCCCACGTTATGATCGACGCCGGAAGCGTTCTTCCGATTGTATTTTAATTCTCTATACCTTCTTGTTTTTGCATTTCAATCGTAACAAGGACTTTTTCAATGACACGATTTGTATCCTCGCGTTTGCGTCGGAGTGGATTTACTTTAGTAGAACTCTTGGTGGTGATTGCGATCATCGGCGTTCTTGTTGGATTACTATTGCCAGCAGTTCAAGCTGCTCGAGAAGCGGCTCGGCGAATGCAATGTAGCAACAATCTTAAGCAGATTGGACTTGCCCTGCACAACTACGAAAGCGCCTACAAGGTGCTTCCATTCGGTAAGGGTGCCAGCTATTTAGGAGCTCCCGTATATGCTCGGTGGTCTCAACACGCGATGATATTGCCCTACTTAGAGCAATCGGCCTTATACAATACAATTGATTTTCGATTTCCACCTGATACGCCTGGTATGGGGGGAGTCATTCCATTTATGCCCGCTTATACCAACTCAACTGGCGTAAACGCGGCCAGCAGTCGCACGCCAGTTCCGGGTTTCTTCTGCCCCTCCGATGTGTCTCCATCGGACGTCTGGCAGGCACAAAACAATTACGTCGGCAATCAAGGTGGCTGGTTATGCGATCGCAGTGACCAACCCGGCGCGGCAACGGATGTCTCCCCAAGCGAAACTCAAACAGGCGTATTCTATTACTTGAGTAAGGTTAAGTTTGCCGGTGTAACGGATGGGCTATCCAATACTATTTTCTTTAGTGAAAAAATTCGGGGCCAGGGGACGCCTAACGCCCGCACCGACGCATTTGTCATTCCCAATCAGAATACGCTCGACGCAACTTTCGCGGCTTGCACAAACATCAATACTCTTACCGCCACTCCGCTGACTAGCAAGTATGGTTATAGTTGGGTTATGGGCGAAAACTGTTGCACTCAATACAACCACGTTGCAACACCGAACAGCCATACATGCGGTGGTACTGGATTTCCGGGTTCAATGACAAACATGGCAATGCAAGTATCTGCGGCTAGTCGACACACTGGTGGGGTGCAATGCATGTTAGGTGACGGTTCGGTTCGCTTTGTTACAAGTAGTGTTGATCTCACTATTTGGCGTGCGGTGGGCAGCCGGGCAACGGGCGAAGTAGCGTCACTTGAGAATTGATATTAAATGATCAATCATGTAACTCCTGTATGGTTATGCAACAACTTGCCGGTACCGATCCAGAGATTGGGCGCGATCGATTTTTGGGCGATTGTA
>JAYVPE010000171.1:0-7906 GCA_043757575.1 Pirellula sp. | reverse complement strand
TGGCAAGAGGGCTCGTCGCCGCTGAACCGCCATCGAAAGCACAATCCTTCGGTGACATCATTGCTCATCTTTCGCCCACGTCGATTGTCAAAGCGATGGCTGAAGGAGACGTCCTGCAGATCGTCGTTTTTTCGGTGCTTTTTGCATTGGCTGTCACCAGTATCGGAAAGGAAAAAAGCGAGCCGGTGGTAAAGTGGTGCGAGTCCTTGGCCGACATCATGTTTCGATTCACCGAGTTTGTAATGAAGTTTGCTCCAGTGGGTGTCGGGGCAGCTATGGCCTATGCAGTAGGTCATAGCGGCCTAGAGGTCTTGAAAAATCTAGCCATGCTAGTGGGAACACTTTACGTCGCACTCTTCATTTTTTGCCTAACAGTTCTGTTGCCGGTGGCGTTACTTTTCAAAGTTCCACTAAAGGACTTCTTCAATGCAGTCAAGACGCCTGCAATCATTGCCTTTGCTACAACATCCAGCGAGTCAGCCCTACCTAAAGCGATGGAGAATCTCGTCCAATTGGGATGTCCGCAACGGATCGTTGGTTTTGTTTTACCAACTGGCTATTCCTTCAATCTAGATGGGACCACCCTTTACTTAGCTGTCGCATCTATTTTCGTCGCTCAAGCAGCAGGCATAGAACTGAGCTGGACTCAACAGATCATCATGATGCTAACTTTAATGCTTACGTCCAAGGGTGTTGCAGGAGTTCCACGGGCATCGCTAGTTATCCTATTAGGTACGTTGGCGTCTTTTCATCTACCCGTTGAGGGTGTCATTCTCATACTCGGCGTCGATGAGTTAATGGATATGGCTCGCACGGCCGTCAACGTGGTTGGCAATTGCTTGGCGACGGTGGTCATTGCCAAATGGGAAGGTGCTTTTCGAAATGATGAGTGGAAAGCGGAGATGAAAGCAATGAACGGTTCCAGCGTGGAGCTTTAAAATGAATCGGCTTGCAGGTTTTATGCTGCACCCGATTTACTGGACGACTTCCGAAGAATATCCAGTATCTCGTCGAGGGTCTTCTTCGCATCACCAAAAAGCATCCTGTTGTTTGCTTTATAGAAAAGAGGGTTGTCAACCCCAGCGTAGCCAGATGCCATGCTCCGTTTCAAAACGATCGAAGTCTCGGCTTTCCAAACCTCGAGGACCGGCATCCCTGCAATTTGGCTGTTGGGGTCTTCCTGAGCGGCGGGGTTGACGATGTCATTGGCTCCGATCACTAAGGCGACGTCCGTATTCGGGAAAAGTCTATTGACTTCATCCATTTCGAAAACGATATCGTAGGGGACTTTGGCTTCGGCGAGCAATACGTTCATGTGCCCAGGCATTCTGCCGGCAACTGGATGGATCGCAAATCGTACTTCCACGCCACGTTCTCGCAGCAAGTTAGTGATCTCGCAAATCGAATGCTGAGCGCGAGCAACTGCCAAACCATAGCCAGGAACGATGATGACGCGCTTTGCATCGCTCATCAATACCACTGCCTCTTGAGCCGAAATGGATGCAACCTCGCCGTGGATTTCTGTTGTACCATTGCTCGCTGTGGAACCTGCATCCGACCCGAATCCGCCAGCGATGACGGAAAGAAACCGCCGATTCATCGCTTCACACATGATGTACGAAAGGATGGCACCGCTCGATCCGACGAGAGCCCCAGTGACAATCAGCAAATCATTGGAAAGCATAAAGCCTGTGGCAGAGGCAGCCCACCCGGAATAACTGTTCAACATCGAAACGACGACGGGCATATCTGCACCTCCTATGGCAATGACTAGGTGCATTCCGAATGCCAGTGCAGTAGCGAGCATCAAAAGCATCGGAATCGACCCGACCATTTTTGATTCGGAGACGACAAACCAAATACCGAGAGCGACGACCGAAAGGAAACCGGCCAAGTTAAGCCAGTGCCTGCCTGGAAGAAGCCAAGGTTTTCCGCTAATTTTACCCGACAGCTTGCCAAACGCGATCAACGATCCCGAAAAAGTTACAGCACCGATAAAGGTGCCAATGTAGATCTCTACTAGATGAATCCGCTCTTCGATTGCATTCGGCTGTTCGGTCGGAGCGTAATAACTAATCAAGCCTATTAGGACCGCAGCAAATCCCACCAAGCTGTGCATTAAAGCGACCAACTCCGGCATTTGTGTCATCTCAATTTTTTTGGCCGCAATGAATCCTATTGGTCCACCGATGGCCAATGCCAATACTAAACATGCGAATCCCGAGATCGTCCAATTTGAGCCGAGTATTGAGGTAGCCATTGCAAGCGACATTCCGGCGATGCCATACACATTGCCGCGACTGGCCGTTAGTTGTTTGCTAAAGCCGCCAAGGCTCAAAATGAACAGGACAATAGCGCTCAGGTAAGCAGCCAACATTACAGATTCACTGATCATTCCACACTCTCTACTTCACTTCTCGAGAATCATTGCTTTACCAAGTAAAAACTCTATCGACGAAACATGGCGAGCATCCGCTGAGTGACCGCGAAGCCACCAACCATATTGATCGCAGTTAATGTCAAAGCAATACCTGCAAGCAATTGGATGGTAAAGCTTGAACCTGCTAATTTCATGACCGCACCGATCCCAATGATGCTGCTAATTGCATTGGTGACGCTCATGAGTGGCGTGTGAAGGGCTGGAGTGACATTCCAAACCAACATGTGACCTAAAAAGCATGCCAAAATAAAAACGGTAAAGTGAGCAATAAGAGACGGTGGTGCAAAACTGCCAATGGCTAACAATAATAAAATCCCAATCGCTACAAAGAATATGGATTGCCTCGCGTGAAGCGGTTTTTTCTCGTTAAGCACAATGGCTGCGGCTTTGTTTGAACCGACCGGACTTGAAGCGCCCGAGGGCAACGCAGGCTTGGGAGTAGGCGGCGGCCAGGTAATTTCACCCGCAAGCACTATGGTGGTGCCTCGAGTTAATTCGTCGGTCATATCAATCGAAAGCTGACCGTCCTTGTTAGGACACAGATGCTGAATCAATCGGAAGAGGTTTGAAGAGTAAAGAGTGCTTGACTGCTTCGCAAGTCGGCTAGGCATATCTGTGTAACCAATGATGGTGACTCCACTTTTCACCACTACAGTTCCTGGCTCCGTCAACTCACAATTTCCCCCTTGTTCAGCCGCCAAGTCGACAATAACGCTTCCAGATTTCATCGACTCAACCATTCCTGCCGTAATTAGCTTTGGAGCTGACTTTCCTGGAATTTGAGCTGTTGTGATGATGATGTCGACATCGATGGCTTGTCGAGCATAGGTGTCTCGTTGAGCTTTTTGGTATCCTTCGCTCATTACGCGAGCATATCCGCCTTCGCCCGTTGCGTGTTCCTCGAAAAGGACAGGTACAAATTCGGCTCCCATCGAACGAATTTGGTCTGCAACCTCCGGGCGAGTATCGTTTGCCCTCACAATCGCTCCGAGTCCGTTTGCAACGCCAATCGCTGATAGTCCTGCTACTCCAGCACCAACAACGAATACTTTTGCGGGTGGAACTTTTCCCGCAGCCGTCATTTGCCCAGTAAAGAACCGACCAAAATGATGCGCAGCTTCAATTACGGCTCGATAACCTGCGATATTAGCCATCGAGGTCAGTGCATCCATCTTCTGCGCACGCGAAATGCGAGGAACGCAATCCATTGCGAGAACAGTTGACCTCTGGGTGGCAAACTGCTTCATCAACTCGGGCTGCTGTGCTGGCCAAATGAAACTAATCAACCATGATCCCGAACGCATTTGTGCTACTTCGCGATCCACTGGAGAGCGAACCTTGAGAATCAGATCGGCAGTAGACCAGAGGACTTCAGCGTTCTGGACCACTACACCGGCTTCTAGATAAGAATCGTCTGCGTAATCCGAACCCACTCCAGCTCCGGCTTCAATTGCCACCGTAAAACCCAAGGCTATTAACTTCTCGGCAATTTCTGGAGTAATTGCGACTCGTTTTTCGCCAGGGTAAGATTCCCGCGGGATGCCAATCTTCATGGAACTCAATTCAATGAATGCTGCGAAGCTGTTTCGTAGAACTTTTTCGACTGCGAAGCCAACGACTTGCATTGACTTTGCATTGTTTAATGACGCAATAAACCAAGCCTATTGTACAGCACGCTGCAGGTACTTGACTATCGCCGTGCAAGGATAACGTATCTGAGCAGGCTGACGCATTACTTTTGCCCCTCTTACTGCAATTTTGCAGTTTATATCATTAAAAAATTGTAATTGACTATAGAAGTACTAATCGAGATTCCAACCAGGGAGCCACAATCAATCCACTAAAAGTTCCGCTTCAAACTTAAGAAGCGATTCTCCAATTGATGGAATAAGATATATGCGATCGCGCATGTCAAAAAAATCATTGCGACCAGATACACCAGACTCATCAATAACGGATTCATAGCCTCCAATCCCAAAGCCCAAGCCATGGTCGAGATTGGAAGTAGGCTCACCAGAGGCAACTGCACCACGTACATTCCATAACTATATTTACCGAACCAACGCAGGCATGGACGTCTAATTTGCTGACTTAGAAAATCCGATTTCTTTCCAGTGACGACGAGTGCAAGAACTAGGACCATCAGAGCAGGGATTATCGTGTGCGGCAAAGTCATCCATCGTTTACCCGTAACAACCAACACCAGCAATGCGACCACCAGGAATGGCAGGCAGCGTTTGGCAAACCACGCTATCCGATCCATGGGAACTCGCTGGTACATGATGACGGCAAGAATGGCCCCCATACATAACGCATCGCAACGAAAAACAGTCAGCACATCGACGGCAACTGTCCATTCCGGCCACATGGATGCGAATGTTCTTATAACTCCCACCCCTATAGCAATTGCGATAGATAAGCGCAGCAAAGCGTTTAGTGAAAGGAAATAGACCGCAAAAGGCCACAGCAAGTAGAAATGCTCTTCGACGGCAAGTGACCAAAAGTGGTCTAACGGACCAAAGCACCAGGAATTTTCCCAAGCCATGAAAAAATTGGGCGTGTATGTCCAAAGATAGCATTGATTGCTGCGGGGCAAATCGAAAATTTTTGTCGAAAACACAGACGGAAGAAGGAATAGGCAAACGAGCAGTGTCGCGAAGTAAAGTGGAAATATTCGGAGGGCTCGCCGGGCGATGAAGTTTCGGAAATATCCACTTTTGGATTTTGTGCTCAGCAGTATTCCTGTGATCAAGAAGCCGGACAATACAAAAAAAAGATCGACGCCACGTTCGCCTACGAAAAAACATCTCCGGGCAATTGCCAACGCAGGGCTGGCTGCTGGGTCCAACTCCTTGCTGAAGCGATATAGAGTTACACCGACGATAGCGATGCCGCGAACGCCGTCAAGCTCCAAGCAATGCTGTCCAGACTCCCAAACTCGATTTGAATGCGATTGAACAGCAATAGGTGTGCCTTGTGTAGGCTTCAATGCGCTCTGATACGCCAATGCTGTCTCGTCGGTTGGGTTTGGACATGTTGCTGTTCCCATTTCGACCAATCGAACTCCAAGTTCTAGAATGCAAAATTTTACTGGATCGCTGAAACTGTTTTTTGCCGTTAAAAACTGTTTGGAACCCTACTTTGACCTGGCCAAAAAACAGTGGTTCTAGATGCAATAAACGAGAATGTCCTTCAACGAACGTTCGTTGGTGTCGATTAAATCGATTTTCCTGGAGAATGTGGGCAAGTTATTGACTGCCGCATTCGTGGTTCCGCTGATATCGTCGCTACTACTTTATTGGTTTAACACGGCCTGAACGCTCAATCGCCCAAAGCGTGAATGGTGTTGTGTATAACCCCTTCCGTTGGCTTGCCAGCGGCAGTCCGAAACGCGAATTTGATCTCCATGCACCATGTTGGCACCAATTTATCGACCACGATGCAAACTGATTTACCGTCCGCTGAAAGACTCGTGGAATTAAGCATCAACTTCTTTTCATCGTAATGGTCCGAGCCGTACTTCTTGGATCGTTTCAACGCCCAGGTTTTAATAGCGATATTCTTTGGGTCTATCGACGAGGGCTCAATCGATTCGGCAAAAGATAAATACAAACCAGATTTTTTGGCTTGAAGGGCAATAGGCAACTCCATCGGCTGGTCCGTTGCACGAAGTCGATAAAGACCGCCCGGACTCGTTGCATTTCCAGCCCAAGCGAACATGCCGCACAAATAAAGTTGTTGATCTTTTGGACGAAAGCGACCTCGCATGACGCCAGTTGGGAAGTTCGGTATCGGCAATTCGATCATACCCCCTTGGTGCACGCCGCCAACCTCTTCTTGCAGTACTGAGAAAACTTTGCCATGGCCATACGACAGGTTGAGCAAACTACCATTGAGCGATTTCCATCGAGGGCTATCAACCCACAGCAACTCCGCTGGCGATCGATCGAACGCGTTCGTAATCCAACACAATGGTGGTTCCATGGCGGAATCGGACTCGTCGATGATATCGTGGTAGCCAAACATATTGCCGTAAAAATTGGGCTTGCCGGATGGATTCAACGTCACCCAATTGATTCGGTTTTTGGGGTTCCAAAATCCTTCTTGATCAGTCACAACGAACGAGCCATCTGGATTGAGGCAGACGCCGTTAGCGGCTCGAAAACCAGTCGCGATAATATCGGTGCGTGAGCCGTCCGGAGTGACTCGCAGAAGCGCGCCGTGTTGGGGCACGACAGCAGCCAACGCATGCCGACCAGATTTCGCATAGTAAAAATTGCCCGCCTCATCGACTTGCAAGCCCATGGCGAATTCATGGAAGTGTTCCGTGACTTGATGGTCATTGTTGAGGCACTGATAGAAATCGGTTTCTCCATCGCCATTCAAATCATGCAGCACAGCCAGTTGGTCACGGCAAGTGACATGAATCTTCTCCCGAATCACTTTCAACCCGAGTGGTTGGTAGAGTCCAGATGCAATGCGCTGCCATTTTAATGTATTTTCATTTCCGTCTAAGCGAACGTGCCATACATCTCCGTCCCAAGTACAAACGGCCACGCTGCCGTCCGCGAAAAAATCAAGGCCAGAAAATCGCATTTGAGCCAACCAGGGATTCGATTCTGGAGATGTTAACACATCGACAGCAAATGGCCCTTTGTCAAACGAGGTCGTGATCTTGGTCTCTAAGATTTGAGGCCATCGCGGCGAACCGCCCTGTGTGAATGGTTTCAGGTCGAACGATGCTTCGGCCAATTCCGCCTCTAATTTCTTAACAAGTTGGGCTAAATCGGTTTGCTTTTCTTGTCGGTTTTCTGCCATCCATAACTTGAATTGGATCGACTCCTTGCCGGCTGGGATCTTCACTTTTAGGCGGCCATCGTCGTTGGACCATGACACGTTGGACCATGACACGTTCTGCGCCGCAGGCATGACCCCCGCAGCGAGAGTGGATGTCAACACCGCCGAAGTTGCTGATTCGTCTCCAACCACGCTCAAGAATCCGTTCGCAGTCGTCTCAGCCAATTGCAGGACCAAATCGCGATCTCGGGGACCAATGTTGAATGTTCGAAGAAAGGTGGCTGGCAGCTCGCGACTGTTACTCGAAAGTCCGCTTGGTGATTCGTGCAGTTGAACATTGCCAATAGAATACGCAAATACGACCTTGGAACCATGGTGATAAAGACCATGAAATTTGCCCCATTCCTTTGGCAGCGGTCCGTAACGCCGTTGGTCGCGTCCCTCGACCCGTTGATCGTCCACAAATGAACTTGTTGATGGATTTGCCCACCCGGGACCATTGCCGTTGGCCAACACGACGTTGCCACTCACTCGGGGATGGACTTGGTGTTCGCCGTTGAGTTGAATGTCTCGCCAATCGATAAACCGCGAGACTTTTCCACTTTCTTGTGCGTGCCATGCGGTGGATACTCGCAGCGTGTCCGTGTCAAAAATCATCCACTGCTCGCC
>JAYVPE010000170.1:0-7911 GCA_043757575.1 Pirellula sp. | reverse complement strand
CCGCATTCTTTTCTAATAATGCGGCTCCTCTAACTTCTCGCACGATTCGATTCATTAGTCAGTCGACGATAACTCAACGTGAAGTTGTTTCGAATCCTGACATCTCCGATCCAAATTCCACGCTGCGCGGACCGGGATTTGTTGCGCCGATCGGGACTGGAGCGCATTTCCCACCGAGTATCGCCAATACGCCCCCTGTGGACTTGTTCGCTATCGAACACCAAAGCCGCGATAGTTCTCTGAATCCAGGAGTCGATGGCATCAAGGGAACTGCCGATGACCAGACACTAGCATGGCGTTTCGACGCGAACCCCGCCTTCATTCCGAATGATGCCAAACCGTTCATGAAAACGTTTCCTGAATCGTATGGGTTTCAGTCCGGATTGCTACCCAGGGCTCAGGGACGCGGTATCGCTACGCTCCCAGGTGGAATGCCTCTCTATAAAAATGGTGTTCTAGCCGGTGGAATTGGCGTCTTCTTTCCGGGCCCCAATGGGTATGCATCGTACGAGCAAAATTTCGTGCACGCTTCTAACCGAGGGGCAGCAGGTCCGCAATCGAATAGCGATCGTCTGAATGCCCCGAAAGTTCTTGAATCCGAGTTCATCGCTTATTTCGCAGCGGGCGGAACTGTCGTTGGCCCCGGTGCGACTCCTGTCACTCAGTTCGAGGGGACGGCTCCTCCTCGCGGACCGTTTGGAATGCCAATCGGACGTATTGATCTCGTAGGTATCACACTTGAAATCTTCGGTCCACATCCGACTCGAGCGAACGCTGTCACCGGTACACAAAGATTGCTGCAAGTCGGTCGAGAAAACCAAGGTGGGCGTGGAGTCAACTCGGGTACCAATCAACCCATCAACGTGGCCAACGCATTGTCTCAATCGGGACAAAGTGTTCCGGAGGGGTGGTTGGTCCTGCCACACGGCTCGGCAGTGGATCCACAGTTCACCGCAGCGGAAGTCGAACGCATCATCAACAACGGAATTACAGAGGCCAACCTGACCCGTGCGGCGATTCGGCTCGATAGCAATTTCCGACCAGGCGCCCGAACTAGAATGGTATTGAATGTCTCCGACTCAGCTGGCGAAGTACTCGGTCTTTATCGAATGCCGGATGCAACCATATTTTCTGTCGACGTGGCAGTTGCCAAGTCTAGAAACACAGCCTATTACGCAGGGACTTCGCTCGTAGCTGCGGACCGAATTGATCAAGACAACAACGGCTCATTTGATATCCCCCTTGGAACGGCCCTGACGAATCGAACATTCCGTTTCCTTGCATTGCCTCGATTCCCATCGGGAGCACCGGAGGGGACGGCACCAGGTGATTTCAGCATCCTCACGATGCCCGGGATCAATCCATTAACGGGCGAAAATACGAATCCGAATGTCGCTTTGCCTGCATCGGTCTATGGATCGAGCACGTCCACGGTTCTCTCATTTGACTCGTTCAATGCCTCCCGAAATTTCCGAGACCCCAGGAACATCAAGCGTCAAAATGGAATCGTATTCTTTCCTGGAAGCTCTGCTCTCTACGACGATGTGTCGGGCGGAAGGGGCTTAGTTGGCGGGTTAGGAGTCAGTGGAGATGGTGTCGATCAAGACGACGTAGTCACCGTAGGAGCACAAAAAGGCTTCGACGCCCCTACTGCTTTGCGAGCCGATCAGTTTATTGTTGCAGGTGTTCGGCTCCCTTATCAAAATTTCAACCGCAATCCCCGCGGCTAGCCCGGACTATTGAAAGGGAAATCGACGATTTGCCGGAAGGCGTGCTTTCAGCGGCAACGCAGTAGCCAAATGGTGCTCACCTTGGAAGCGTAACGGCGCGAGCCGTACGGTGAATTGGGTAAATCGCAACGAAACCGGATGGCTCGCGTTATTCCGCTAAAAATTATTTCGGTAAAGTGAGTGCCATTGGGCGCTGGCCGCCGATTCAAGCATGGGAAATAGTACCTTAGGGCGATCGGCAGACCAAAAACTACGCTGGGACTGAACGGTTTGGAATGTACGAATAGAGGAATTAATGGCATTGGCAACTTTGAGCGTTTCGCAACTGGTCGATTTCTATCAATGGCGCTACGCGGTTAAAAGGTTTGATCCGTCCAAACATATTGATGCGGCAACATGGTCCGCCATAGAAACGAGCTTGGTGTTGACCCCAAGCAGTTTTGGCTTGCAGCCTTGGAAGTTTTTTGTAATCAGCTCTCCAGAGAACAAAGCCAAACTGTCTGCGATCTCATGGAAACAATCGCAACCTAGCGATTGTTCGCATATGGTTGTGTTGACAGCGCGAAAAACAGTGGATGAAGTTTACGTCGACGCGTTTTTGGCCAAAACCGCAGAGCAGCGAAACGTGACTATCGAATCGCTTGTTGGATATCGAGAGGTGATCCTTGGATTTTTACAAAACTCCATGGGCCGCCATTTGGCTTGGAGCAGCAACCAAGCCTACATTGCGCTGGGTCAATTACTCGCGAGCGCAGCCATGCTCGGTGTGGACGCTTGCCCAATGGAAGGGATTGTTGTTGCAGAATATGACAAGCTACTTGGTCTAGAAGGGAGCGATTACACAACAATTGTTGGTTGTGCCCTCGGATATCGGCATACGGATGATCACTATGCCGCGTTGCCGAAGGTTCGATTTAACGCCTCCGAGTTGGTTACGCATCTTTGAAAGGGTATTGAGCGTGTCAGAAATCCAAAGCGAAAGCGAGTCTGAAAAGGATGAAGATGCAGTGCCATCGCTTGTCCGAAATGTCGATCCAAAGGCAGAAGCGTTGATGCATGAAGTCGATGGCTGGCTGAGTCATGTTTGGATGGTGCGTGCATTTCTTAAGCATTCTGATGAAGCGACAGATGACGAGGAGTTAGCTGAAGTCCATCGGGGATTGTATGATTTTATGCTGGCTCTCGGCCCTTCCTTGGATTCGGGAGATGCCGTGCGATACCTGCGGATTGCTAGGAAAAAGATTGGCAAGCTTCGAGCCTCGGCCGAGTCATTTCGCGAGCTACAGCCCGCAATATCCGGGCACATGAATTTTCGAATGGCAGCCAGGTCGCTAACGCTTGCGGTAAAACGCGTCGACGAACTGCTTCGAGACTCTTAGCAGCTTGAATGCTAGCACTATAGGCATTCATTTTTGAGTTGGGTCGTGCGTGCAGGTCCAATGGCACGCATTGTGAACTCTTGTAGATCGCTTCGAGCTGCGTATCAAGCGGTTTTGCCAGCGAATTCAAGCCCAGGGCTCGCGCCCGCCGGTTCACAAAATCGCAAAGTGAGCATTTTATTGGCCGTTAAACGAATTGATACAAGGGGGTGCTTGCAACCTGTGCAGTGGAGCGATAGATTGGATATCTTCCGCTGTGCCACTCCTTGTCTCATCATGAATCTACAGCATGCACGGGAAACCAGTGATTCCAAATCCGCCTTGTTACTTACACGCATGGAGCATTGTATGGCGACGAATCCTAAGCAAACTGTAGCGTTGATTGATCTAGCTGTGACCGATGGTAAAGAGCATCGAACGACTCGCGTCGAATCTGCATTGCGTCGACTCGATGGTTTGACTCTGTTGGAATGGTGCATTCGTCGTCTGAGCGAATCGACATTGATCGAAACGATTGTAGTCACTGGACCACCTCAGTTTCGAGAATTGATCTGCCAGACAGGACTTTGCAATGCGAGATGGATGCCGAGCGCTTTGAGCACGCCAGCACAACGGGCAAAGGAATTGTCCGATCGATTGAGTGCAGATTGGATCGTTTTTTCAAGTCCCCTTTGTCCGTTCATGGACCCCATGCTGCTGGATCGATTGATTTCGCGAGGATGGGCCAATCCAACGACTGATTTTGTCGGATTTGTGTCACCCAATCGTCCTGCATTTTCGTTGCAGTCTTTAGGATTGGTTGGTGAAATGTGTTCGGCTGGAGCCATTGCTAAAATGGATTTTGAAAATCTACTCGCAGAGCCATGTGACGTGCCCGATATCATCCGACGCAACCCGGCCCTGTTCCAATGCAAACTCATTCCGTTGCCGGAATCACTAAACCATAATTCGCTTAGATTTGAGATGAAAACGGAGGCTGACTGGGATCGAGCCCATAGTTTCTTGGAAGCGGCCGGGGATGATCTATCTTGGCAACGACTGGCCCAATTGGCCGAACGGAATTTCTCCGTTCGATAGTGCAGACGTTCTTTCTGAAGCACTTGGATCACGCGTGGTCATTCACAGACTGTTTAAGTTTTCGCGTAATGAAGGAGCGTCGATTGCAAGAATCGCTGACCAAGGACGAGTATTTCGAACAATCGGGATTGATTGTCCTACTTAAGTAAACGGTGACTTCCATGATTTCAACCCTGTTCCTAGTGCCAACCGAGTTCGAACTGGAATTTTTGTCCTTAGCACTGATCCAAAGAATCAAGAATTCCAACTGTGAAATTCGAATTTGTGGATTCGGTCCGATTGTTTCAGCGATTCGAACGACCCAGTTGATTGCCGAGCATTCGCCCAAACAGATTCTTTTGATAGGCATCGCTGGAGCCCTGGATTTGCGGATTCCCGTGGGCACCTCTGTCGAATTTGATATGGTAATATGCTTCGGAATCGGTGTCGGCACTGGAGACGATTTCATTTCAGCGAGTGATATGGGCTGGAGCCAATGGCCCGACGTTCCACAGATATCCGATTCAATACGGCTAGGTGAGGACAACGTGGCAGGATGCGTTCCGTTGTTAACTTGCTGTTCTGCTTCTGCGAATGAACACGACGTCCAATTGCGGTTGAAAAAATATCCGAATGCTGTCGCAGAGGATATGGAGGGGTTTTCGGTTGCAGCGGCCTGCCGTTTTGCGGGGATTCCTCTACGCATCGTTCGAGGTATTTCCAACCAAGCTGGCGATCGAAACAAAGAGAACTGGCGAGTTCGCGATGCGATGCATGCTGTCGAAAAGTCAATTCTTAAGGTGTTAGATTCATGAGTCGGTCCATACGATTGGGGATTTCTACTTGCCCCAACGATACGTTTGCATTCCATGCAATGCTGCACAAAAAAATTGATTGGCGAGGGCTCGATTTTCAAATAGAACTGCTCGATATCCAGCAGCTTAACTCGCGAGCCTTTCGAGGCGATCTCGATATTGCCAAGGTCAGCTTTCATGCTGCATTGTTGCTTGCCGATCGGGTGTTGGTTTTGCCTAGTGGCTCGGCTTTGGGCTTCGGTGTTGGACCACTGCTGCTATCTGCAAAGAACAACGATCGTCCGGTTACTTCGGCACAGGTGACATTGTGCCCAGGCGAGCACACGACCGCAACGCTCCTGTTTCAATTGTTTTATCCTAGGACTTCGAGGCTCGAACAGGTCGTGTTCTCAGAAATCATGCCGCGACTAAAGAGTCAGCAAGCAGACTTCGGCGTCTGCATTCACGAGGGGCGATTCACTTGGCAAAACGAAGGGTTGTTTTTGGTCGAGGATCTAGGCGCTCGATGGGAAGCCGAAACAGATGGTCCATTGCCGTTAGGCGGAGTTGTTGGTTTGCGATCGCTGGGCCTAGATACGTTACGTGGTGTGCAGGCGGTCATTCAGGATTCTCTGAACTATGCCATGACCCATCGCGATGAGACGCTACCCACCATGCGTCACTACGCACAAGAGTTCGACGACGCTGTGCTAATGCAGCATGTCGATTTGTATGTGAATGACTGGACTGTTCATTTAGGTGCCGTAGGACAATCTGCCTTGAACGAACTATCGGATCGAGCCCAACAAATTGGTTTGGTTGCACAGGGATCGAAACGGCTTGAGATTCTTGGCTAGTTATGAGCTTCAAAGAGCAACATCGGATTACAAAACTCCAAAAGTCGCGAAGGCTTCGGTTGCAGTCATGCCACCACGAACGGCATCGCGAACCGCACCGTCCACGATAACCCCAACACAACCTCGGTTCATAGCAGCGGAAGAAAGGAGTTCGCCCCAAATTCCGGACCGAAGGGACCCATGGGCTGCGCAGAAAGAAACTGACGCATCGTTGTCAGAGGAATCGGCAAGGATTGGAAACGAGAACGCGTTGGCGAATGAGTCAGTAGGATTTTCCTCGCAAACAGGTTGAGATTGATGCTGCGCCTTCACGCAACAAATGTTTCCATTGAGATTGAGTCGACTTCTTCATACGTACCGAAGGGGCCGAAAGGCTGATGGCAGCGACCACACCGATGGTTGTCCTACCGTTCTGCTTGACGGAATGCAAGTGGAGAGTTCAACTTTACAGAAGTAAAGCGAGCGGAGGACACGAACTATCTGGCTCTCAATCCGAAACGTCAGGCAGGCTGCATGATAAACCAAACCGAGAGAATTCGCGATTCGTATCGACGACCAGTTCGTGTTCTGGTTGCAGGCTTTTTTCATGAAACTCATACGTTCCTAGATGGCGTGACAGATTGGAATGCGTTTCGCGTTTTGGAAGGGGAGTCGCTCTTAGCTGTTGCGGGGGACGCTTCGCCGCTCGGTGGCTTCCTCGAGTTTGCCAACCAGCACAACTGGACTGTCGTTCCGACAATTGTTGCCAGCGTCATTCCAAGTGCAACGCTCGCAGATGAAACGCTCGAAGAGTTTTGGCGTCGATTCGTCCACTATTGGCCCGGGGACTCTGCGGAAAAGCTGGACGCTATCTATTTGGTGCTTCATGGAGCGGCAGTGACTCGGGCGTTCCGCGATGTCGAGGGAGAAATCCTGAAGCGGATTCGGTCGCTTCCACGTTGTAAAACACTGCCTATCTTCGGCGTGTACGATTTGCATGCAAACTATTCTGCTGCGATGGCGAAGTACGCGGACGGCTTGATAGGTTATCGTGAGAATCCGCACACCGACGCCAAGGAGTCCGCAATTCGCGCTTCCAAGTTGCTTGACCGGTCGATCCAAGGAGGTCAGATTCCAAATCAGTTTCTCGTTCAGTCGCGGATTGTATGGCCGCCGACGGGAACCGGATCCGCCGTCGATCCGATGCGATTGTTGCTACATCGAGCGAGGCAAATGGAACAAGAGAATCCTGACTTTTGGGCCATCAATGTCAACGCGGGATTCGCATTTGCAGATTCCGCCGACACCGGTGTAAGCTTTTCGGTTGTCACGGTTGGCTCCGAATCCGATGCATTGAGAGCGATGAACGAACTCAATGAGATTGCGATAGCCTATGCAGAGCAAGGTTCAGTGCTCGAAAGAAGTATGGAGTCCGTATTGGATGAATTAGGTTCAACGCTTCATCCTAAGAATAACTTAGGCTTCGGGCCACCTATCATTTTGATCGAGCCTTCCGAAAACGTGGGGGCTGGCGCTCCGGGAGACGGAACGGGCATCTTGCGTTTGTTACTAAAGTATGAGCTATCGAACTCAGCTGTTTGCCTCTGCGATCCCAATGCCGTATCGCTCCTACAGACTACCGCTCTGGGCGATTACGTGGAGTTGGAGTTGGGTGGGCGCGGCAGTCCATTTGATTTAGGCCCTGTGTTACTCAATTGCAAACTCGTTCGATTGTCGGAAGGCCTGTTTGAACTTGAAGACAAGCAAAGCCATCTCGCCAGCGTCTGCGGCGACCGATTCGACATGGGACAGTGTGCTGTGGTCAAACATCACGGAGTAACAATTCTTTTAACTACGAACCGAACTCCTCCTATGGATTTAGGACAATGGAGGCATATGGGCATCGAGCCGGAACGATTGAGCTTCATCGGTGTGAAAGCGGCGGTTGCCCATCGACGCGCTTACGATCCGATCGCCCGAGCAAGCTACTTGATTCAAACGCCAGGACCGTGCCAATCCAATTTGCGAGCATTCCCCTACCAACATCTTCGACGCCCGATTTACCCACTTGAACCAATTTCAAAAATTCGATTTCCAATCGCGTCGACTGAATCCT
>JAYVPE010000169.1:0-7928 GCA_043757575.1 Pirellula sp. | reverse complement strand
GTCGTGCTTGCTGCTGCCTTAGAAGTCGAAAGATCGGTGTTTTTTTCCATATTGATGATCGTAGTTGCGTACCTGCCATTGCTATCCCTTTCGAGTATTGAAGGTCTATTGTTTAGGCCCATGGCACTTACAATGGTCTATGCGCTTTGCGGTGCGTTGCTCTTTGCATTGTTTGTAATCCCCGTACTCGCCGTAATACTGTTTCGCAACGGTTACCACGAATGGAACAATCCATTGCTGATCGTCCTGATGCCTCTTTACGCTGGCACGCTTCGGTTTTTATTAATGCTGCGTTGGTTTGTGCTAGGAGTGGTCATCTGTGGCTTAGCGTTCGTCGTATTGCGAATTGGTCCCCAGTTGGGCTTGGAGTTCCTACCCTACATGGATGAAGGAGTAGTGTGGATTCGCGCGAACTTTCCGGAAGGAACATCGCTTCGACAATCGAGTATCTACGGTAAACGCATACGTGAAGTCGCGCTAGAATTCGACGACATCAAAAACATCTCAGTCCAAGCAGGACGGAACGATTCGGGAACTGACCCGTTTCCGCCTAGCCGACTTGAGATCATGGCGATTCCACATCCGAAAGAACTCTGGACGCAATTTCATACTAAGCAGGAACTACTTGCCGAACTGGGCAAACGTTTTCGAGAGGAATTCCCTACGACTCGCTTCAATTTCACGCAACCGATTATCGACAGCGTTACGGAGGATACCAACGGCACGTCGGCCAATCTAGCGATTGAATTATCTGGACCGGATTTGGAAGTCTTGTTGCCGATCGCTAGAAAATCCGTCGCTCTGTTGCGATCAATACCCGGAGCACAAGACGTAAATATCGAACAGGAAGGGCCTCAGCCTCAGTTGGTGATCACGCCCGATCGTCAACTTTGTGCCCGTCAAAACGTTTTGATCGAAGATGTTACAAAACTGATCAACACAGCGCTGGGGGCAGAGCCGATTGGCATACTCTACGAAGGCGAACGACGGTTTGATATTGCTGCTCGTGTCAATCGACAAGTTGCCAACTCTCCTGCCGCCATCGGACGCTTACCCGTCCAAAATGTGGAAGGGTACTCAGTACCACTTTCGCAAGTTTCAAAAATTGAAGTAGTCGATGGCCAAACGATCATAGCGAGAGAAAATGGAAGACGTAGACTCACAATTCGGTGTGACATAGTCGGGCGCGATCAGGGTAGTTTTGTCAGCGAAGCTCAAATGAAATTTGATAGCCAGTTGGCCGCCGAGATCCCCAAAGGCTACCGCGTAAGTTGGCTGGGCATGTTTGAAAATCTTCAACGCGCAAAAAAGCACTTTGCAATGGTCATCCCTGTCACGGTCGTGCTAATTTTTTTATTGCTCGTAATCACCTTTCAATCCATTCGTTGTGCGACGCTTTTGCTGCTTTCGGTCCCATTCGCCTTTGTCGGCGGCATCTTGGCGCTGTGGTTTCGTGAAATGAATTTAAACGTATCTACCGGCGTCGGGTTTGCCGCTTTGTTCGGCGTTTCCATCATGAATGGCGTGCTGATGGTCAGGTCCATAAACGTTCTCCGAACGCCTACCAGTGACCTTGCAGAATCGATCATTCAAGGTGCTCGCGACTGTCTGCGTCCGATCCTCCTTGCGTCATTTGTAGCAATTCTCGGACTACTACCCGCGTCCCTAGCAACAGGACTAGGGTCCGATGTGCAACGACCTTTAGCAACTGTTATCGTCTGGGGACTTTTCAGTTCTACCATTTTAACGCTCTTTGTCGTACCAGTACTCTATTTCGTTTTCCGGCCAATCGTCGTTCAGAAGTCATGATGAACTGCGGTATGTGAGAAATACGGTTATGAAGTCGAACAACGATTTAATCGGTTTAGGTGCCCTAGCGATTGGCGTAAATGTCTCCCTAATGATCGTGAAAATTGTCGTAGGCCTAGTGGGTAATTCGTATGCGCTCGTTGCCGATGGAATAGAATCGGCTAGCGACATCTTTTCTTCGCTGATTACGTGGTCTGGCTTCCACCTGTCGCTTAAGCCTCCCGATCACAATCATCCGTTTGGACATGGCAAGATCGAGTCGCTAGCCGGAATTTTCTCTGGCATATCGCTTTTTGTCGCAGCCGCGTTCATTGCCGTTAGTTCGATCCGAGAAATCGTAACGCCGCATCACGCCCCGGAGTGGTTTACGCTCCCTGTATTGATCCTAGTCGTGATTATCAAAGAAGTCTTGTCAAGAAAAGTACTTTCGGCTGGGAATGCAATCGGCAGTGTAGCGATCAAGGGAGATGCGTGGCACCACCGATCCGATGCGATTACTTCAGCAGCAGCGGCAATTGGGATTGCAATCGCGTTGGTAGGAGGGAAAGGATACGAAATGGCGGATGATTGCGCGGCGCTGCTCGCGTGCGTGATCATTGTCATCAATGGTGCTATCATCGTTCGAACTGCTCTTCACGATATTCTCGATGGCCAAGTCGATAACCAAATTGCTGAAGCGGTTTTACGTCTAGCCCAGGAAGTGCCCGGAGTCGAGAACATTGAAAAGGTTCGGATCCGCAAAAGCGGTATCTGCCTTTTTGCCGAAATGCACTTGAGGGTTGATGCGTCCATGACGGTTTTCAAAGGTCACAGCATTAGCCACGCCGTTAAGGACGCTATTATGGCGCACGATAGCCGCTTTCGGGATGTTTTGATACATCTGGAGCCCGCTGAACCAGAAAGTCGATAAGAAGTTCCCTGGCACTTCAACTCTTAAATCGCCTCCAGCGACCACTTGAGTTTATGGAAGGAGTATCGGAAAACCGGGACTTAAATTAATTCGAGTGTTTTGCTTTGGGTCATCTCCGAGGCGCGAGATGATTCTCAGTTGCAGATCGGGATGGCTTCTAACGAGCGCCATCCCAGCGTCATGGCCCATAACGCAAATCGCTGTGTCCGCAGCATCCGCTTGCATGGAATTGGAACCGATGACGGTCACCATCATTGGTCCCTCGACTCCGAACCCCGTACGCGGATCGAGCACATGGCTCCGTCTCTTTCCGTTGATGAACATATATTGGTGTAGATCGCCAGAGCTAGAAATAGCAGCGTTGGTTAAAACAAACTGAAGTGGATGGTTATCGTCATCCTCTAAAGATGCGATCTCAATCTTCCAGCCATTCTTGCCCGGTGGGGCTTGCCCGCATCGAATATCACCGCCCGCTCGCACCAACGACCGTGATAGGCCTCGTGACGCTAACAGCTCAAATGTTTTTTCAATAATATAGCCCTTTGCAATGGCTCCAAAATCGAGCCTTAGGCCTGCACGATTGATTCGCATTTTGTGAGTATCATTGTCCAACTCAATGTAGTTCCATCCACAATAATTACGAGCTTCTTCGATTTCGTTGTCCGTTGGAATCCGTTTATACTTTCGAGCTTTCCGCCAAAGTACTGTAAGTCGTCCGATACTTGCATCGAAAGCTCCATCACTTAGTCGATTCCAATCATCGCAGGCACGCATCACTTCCCAAAGCTCGGGCGAGACCGCCTGCCAAATTCCAATATTCGCATCGATCGTCGCTTGGCTAGTTTCACTTTCCTCATCGTAATCGCTAAAAATTTTCACCAGGCGATCCATTTCCGTCCTCGCCTCTTGAAATGCGCTTTCGATGAGGATGGGATCATCTGAAAAAGCTAAGAGCGAAACCAGAGTTCCCATGGAAGGGAACGTGACGTCATATCCAATTAGTTTCCTTTCATTGTCGTGGCTTTGCAATCGAGATGACTTGATCGCGACGAAGAACATCACTGCGAACAAGCAAAAAAAGCGGCAGAGGCCATGAGTCATGCTACGTTACTTTGACAACTGTTGATTAGAAAATGAAGTAGAAAATGGGAGACAGGCGTACATTTGAAATGAACTAAAATCAAGCATACTATCCTTCCATTTCGCAATCAATGCATGCATGGCGAAGCTGACAACTGCCCAAGTGAGCATAGGCGTAAGTGTCGCTCGGAAACGTGCCCGCTTGACCGCAGCCAAGGCCATCGATAAAACTCTTTTTACTCCACGTAACTGCCCCCCTTGAGCGACAGTTTTCCTTGAGTTGCGCATTGCTCATAGCACGGTCTAATGGGTACAAAACAATTTTTCTTCCAACACATTTCCAATGGCTTTAAAGTGGAATTGATTTTTGTTCCCTATTTTCAATTTTAATCACGTGACGAGAAGAGCATGCTTGGCAAATTTTTAGTACCTGAGATTCGCGACCTCATCGTTACGGGTGATGAAATAACCCTCCGTGAATTGCTGAACCGTTGGTCCCCTGCCGACGTTGTGGAATTGTTCGGCGAATTATCAGATGAAGAAGACCTAGCTGGTATGCGGATGCTGACAGGACCACAGCGGGCACGCGTGTTTGAATATTTAGATCGCCATTCTCAAAAGCAACTTCTGAAGGCACTGCCGCCTGAATTCGTTCGGTCATTGCTCAACGAGATCGCGGATGACGATCGAACTGCGATTTTAGCTGAACTCGCGGATTCCGAGCGGGAGCGTCTACTGAGCTTGCTCTCTGATGAGCAACGCGGCATCGCTGAGTCGCTATTAAAATACCCAGAAAAAAGTGTAGGTCGACTGATGACTCCACACTTTGTTGCTGTTCGCCCCCAGTGGACCGTCCAGGAGGTGTTGGATCATATCCGCCAGCATGGTCAAGATAGCGAAACCCTCAATGTCGTCTACATTGTGGACCAAGATCATAGACTTATCGACGATATGCGAATTCGGCAGATACTTCTTGCAAAACCGTCGCAACATCTCTCGGAAATTCTTGATCACAATTTTGTAACTTTGAAGGCAAATGACCCAAAACGTGGCGCGGTAGAGACTTTCCGGCAATACGATCGATCTGCCTTGCCGGTCGTGGATGAGAATGGTGTACTGCTCGGTGTTGTAACAATCGATGACGTCATCGATATCGCAGAGGAATCAGCTACAGCAGACATGCAGAAGCTCGGTGGTCTTGAAGCGTTGAATGAACCTTACGACACTACCCCATTGTCCACGATGATACGAAAGCGAGCGTCGTGGCTTGTCGTTCTATTTCTTGGCGAAATGCTAACAGCAACTGCCATGGGATTTTTCGAAGGCGAAATTGAGAAGGCAGTCGTACTTGCGTTATTCGTGCCACTTATTATTTCAAGTGGTGGCAATTCTGGATCGCAGGCAGCAACCTTGATCGTTCGCGCATTGGCTCTTGGCGAAGTAGGACTGCGAGACTGGTTTCGCGTTTTCCGTCGAGAAATCATCTCCGGAATTGCACTTGGCACCACACTCGGTGCCATTGGATTTGTGCGCATTGGTATATGGACACTTTTTTCCGACATCTATGGTCCATATTGGTTCTTGGTGGGACTAACCGTTGCATTCTCGTTAGTTTTGATTGTGCTTTGGGGAACGCTCGCGGGCGCTATGCTTCCCTTCGTTTTGAAAAGAGTTGGATTCGATCCAGCAACCTCGTCCGCTCCCCTGGTTGCTACGTTGGTCGACGTAACAGGTTTAGTAATTTATTTCACGGTAGCAATCATCTTGCTCAAGGGAACAATGCTATAGCCAACATGGTCCGACGCACTGACTCGGAAAGTCATGTCTGGAAATATTAAAGCGTCGAGAATAAAAAGGCTTAACGAGTCGGCGAAGGTCGAGCGCCGCTCGCTCCACTGAGCGCGGGCATTATTTTTGGTTTTGTGTGCCTGCGCGTTACTTACAATAGGATCGCTATGGCCTTTGTTCCGCTACCATGGCCAGGATTTGCATCAACTGCTCTAAACGTGCGGGCTTGACTAAATGGTGATCGAAGCCCGCCTGAAGGGACGTCTGGCGGTCTGAATCCTGACCATAGCCGGTCAAGGCAACCAGCACGACGTTCTTGAGAGCGGGTTCCTGCCGGATCCGTTTCGCGACCTGATAGCCGTTTAGGCCCGGTAAGCCGATGTCCAACAATGCAATGTCGGGTTGGTATTCGAGCGCGGCTTGCACGGCCGTGGGTCCGTCGTGAGCCGTCCGAACATTATGACCAGAAGCATTCAACAATATTGAGAAACTCTCAACAGTATCCGCGTTATCGTCCACAACGAGTACTCGCAGGCAACGCGCAATCAGTGGTCGAGACTTAGTCACAGCGGATTGCGATGCCAGCGTATCCGTTGTCGTTAACGGCAAGCGAACGATAAACTCGCTACCTTGCCCCAAAACGCTTCGAGCTTCGACTTTTCCGCCGTGCATTTCCGTAAGCCGATGCACCAAAGCCAGTCCGATTCCCAACCCGCCTTGTGAGCGGTCTAGGGATCGCTCCGCCTGTGTGAACAGGTCAAAAATATGTGGAAGGAGCGTCGGATCGATGCCGACACCGCTGTCGCGCACTCGGAACACGACTTCCTGAGCAGTGGGCTCCTGAGGACGAGCGGGTGGTTGCACCGCGCTGCTTGCCACTTCGCTTGCCACTTCGCTTGCCACTTCGTTTGCCACTTCGTTTGCCACTTCGCTTGCCACTTCGCTCGACAATTCGACGGAAAGCCAGATGTGCCCGCCCTCGTCCGTGTACTTAGCGGCGTTGGTCAGCAGATTCACCAACACCTGTTCCATCCTCGATACATCAGCATTAAGATAAATTCGTTCCGACGGCAGCGATAGCGTTAGCTCATGCTTTCGTTGATCGATAATCGGACAGGCCGTCTCCATTGCACCGCGTATGATCTCGCTCACATCCACCGATTCTTTGCGCAGATGCAGTCGCCCTGTGGTGATCCGGGACACTTCGAGCAGATCATCAACGAGGTGTTGCAGTTGTCGCATTTGACGTTCAATGATGTTGCGGGCTTGCTGCTGGAGCTCCGTTTCGCTGTCTTGCTGTAATTGAAGTAGCTGTAAGGCGTTGCTGATTGGAGCCAACGGGCTGCGCAATTCATGACTCAACATTGCCAGGAATTCGTCCTTCCGTCGATTCTGATCTACGACCTTGTCAGTCTGTTCTTGAAGTTGCTTTTCTAGCTGGCCGCGTACGGTGATGTCTCGAATGTTGCACTGAATTACGTTCTGATGGTTCACACTGTAAACGTTTGCAACCACCTCAACCTCGAACAGTCGTCCATCCTTGGATTGTAGTGCTAGGTGTTCGTATCGCAAATATCCTTTCGCTTGCAGCTCTCGCACGGCGAATTCAGTTTCCGATTTATCGTTGAACAGACCCAGTTTCCACAATTCCATACCTAAAAAATCATCGTAGGAGTAACCCAGTAACTCGGTCATGAAGGGATTGACGTCAACGATTTCACCGCTTTCGAAATCTAGGATCAGGACGCCGTCTTGAGCTGCCTCAAAGAGCCTCCGATAACGCATCTCTGAATCGCGTAATGCATCCGTGCGTTCCGTCACGCGGAGCTCAAGCGTTTCATTCAGTTCTCGCAGTTGCTCCTCTGCTCGGCGGCGCTCGGTGACTTCGGCGAGCAGTGCGTCGTTGACTAATCCACACTCGCGACTTTTTCGATAGAGGTCAGCGAAAACGGCAACCTTGGAGCGAAGGATCGCCGCGTTAACCGGTTTGTGCAGGAAGTCCACGGCCCCCGTGCCGTAGCCTACTAGCTCATGCTGATCTTCGTTGTAAAAAGCAGTGAGGAAGATGATTGGCACTCCAGCGGTTTTCTTTCGCTCCTTTATAATCTCAGCCAACTCGAAGCCGGACATCCCAGGCATCCGGATGTCCAAGATGAGGAGTGCGAATTCCTGGACGACGAGCGCGAGCAACGCCTGATCGGCGGACTCGGCCCGCACCAACCGGTAGCCCGGATTGTCTAAAATCGTCTCAAGCACCGTCAGGTTTTTTGACTCATCGTCCACTATCAAAATATTTATTGGACTGTCATCCGTTGCCGACACACCAGTTATGAAGTCGGGA
>JAYVPE010000168.1:0-7942 GCA_043757575.1 Pirellula sp. | reverse complement strand
ATTCGCGACGGCGGAGCGTCGCGGCACACTGCAGCAACCCACTTGCTCAAATTTAGCTGGGTTCGAACTCCGCCAAACGCCCTGTTGTGCTCGCTACGAATCCAATACAAGTTAATTCGCCTCCGCACTCCGGTTCATCGCATCACAAGTTTAGCTGGCAGCAAGGTCAACTATCCAATCATGCAAACGGTTTGCGGTTCATGTCGACGATGGTGGGGACGTCGTGCTTGTCTAACGCTTGCATGAATGCCTTCAAGCCTCGCTTCTGCTCGTACTCTCGCTCCGATGTTGCTAGCGGAATCATCCGGTAAAGATGCACTTTCATCCCGTCGCTACGAACGAACGAACTGTCGGCAAACAACAGTAATGTCGTAAACCGGCAGCCGTTGTACAGCGGCCGGGGTGGCTCCTCGTTGGCGATCAATGCTACTGGCCCACCGAGCCATGTTTCTGCGTTGTGCGGGTACTGTGCCATCTTGCGCAGCCAATACAGCGGCCAAGCCCATTGCATGTCTTTCAATTCCTTGATTTTCCAATCGCCAGGCAGGTCGATATAAAGCTCAGCGAAGCGATACTCCTCGGAACCCGCGGGGACGTTCATTGATTCGGCGGAAAGTCCGTTTGTAAAGAGCGTCATGTGCTTGCGATTGCCAGCCGGAGGAATCACATAAATACCGATCGGCAAACCAGTCAAGACGATTTGGATAAGTGACTTCTTGTTTGCTGGACCAATCACCTTTTCGAAATGAGCGACTACTTCATTCAAACAAATACTCTGCGATCGCTAACTGGTGAGGTTTGGAAGCGTCCTCTAGCCATGTGGACAACTTATCAGTCTTTCGACTGAGCAAGTCAGGGTAACATCTAAAGATTTCTTTAACCCCGCAGTTTTTCGTATTAACGCGTACCCAAGCTTGCGGCAAAGAATTTTCTTTCCGCTTCGAGGTAGGGCAATCCCTGCCAGTTTGCTGCTAAATCGATCCCGATAAGTCCTTCGAAGGCTGGCATTCCGTTGTAGACTGCGTTAAGGCATTCCTCAACCAAACGTGCGGGGGCATCCTTTCGAACGACGAGCAACGCTGTGGTTGCATGCGTAAAAATTGGAGGGCTGGTCGCATGCCCGTACGCCTAGCCAGGCATCTCAAATAATCGGAAGGATCTTCGGTAGGTGCGAGGCACCTATTGACTTGTTACCCACTGATTCTTCTAACGAGGCAAAGTTTTTGCTTCGCCCTTGCATTTTTACTTGTTCATCTGTACTATTGGATATAGTACAGGTATTACTGGAGCCAAAAAAATGCATTTTCGAATTGTTGCCGGAAGTGGCGTGCCGATTTATCGGCAGATTGCCGATCAAATTGCGCGAGGCGTCGTGAACGGAAAACTGGAGATCGGACAACCCGTGCCCAGTGTTCGGCAACTTGCTCGCGACCTAGTCATTAACCCGAACACCGTTGCCAAGGCTTACGCGGATTTGGTCGATGCAGGAATCCTGGAGACCCAAGCGGGACGCGGATTCTATGTCGCAAAACGTCGACAGGTGTACACTAAAGCAGAACGGATGCGACGACTCGATGAAGTGATCGAGGCTCTGATCAACTTGTCGGTTTCGCTCGACGTCTCGCCCGAGGAGACCATGGAACGCGCACAAGAACTCTTCGCACGCAACCTTAAATCAGTCGAAGAGTAGCCCGAAAGACAAATTAAATAATTCAACGAACAGTTAACTTTTTTCAATGGAGTACTGGATCATGCCGCAGATCGCCATCGAAGCGAAACGTCTAACTCGCTATTTCGGAAACAGATTCGTCGTCGACCAAGCAACTTTCGCATTGCCAGTCGGGACGGTAACCGGACTGTTAGGACTCAATGGTGCAGGAAAATCAACGATGATCAAGATGCTGATGGGGTTGCTCGCGCCGACGCGGGGCGTTTGTTCGGTGCTCGGCATCGAGAGCAACCAACTTTCGGCGGCGGATCGAGGTCGGATCGGGTATACCATCGAAGGGCACTTTCTTTACTCGTCTATGAAAGTACGGGATGCGGAGCTATTGCAATGCGAATCGTTTCCGCGATGGAATTCGCTCTCGTTCCGGTCCACGATCGAACGATTCGGCATTAGACTTGAGGACCGCATTCGCACGTTGAGTCGCGGCCAACGCGCTGGTGTTTCGATCGCTTTAACACTGAGCAGTGACCCTGAACTGTTGATCCTTGACGATCCCGCATTGGGACTTGATCCAGTTTCGCGGCGCTCACTCAACGAGACAATCTTGGAATTCATGGAGGGTGGTAATCGAACGGTCTTGCTGAGCAGTCACATGCTGGATGATATCGAACGTGTGACAGATCAAGTGCTGATTATGGTAAACGGACGGATTATGGTTGACAGCAGTGTCTCAGGCTTCTTGGCCCGCGTGTCGACTTGGACATGCGAACGAGCTGACTCCACCGGAAAGCTGCCGTTTGTACCCGGTCTTGTATTCGCTCGCCCTATCGGAAATCACGTCACGATGAGCGTCGTCGATGTCGACGAGGAAGCGGAATCGGCCATGCGACGCATTGGCGGTACAACCCTGACACGTATGGAATCGACCTTCGACGGGAGCGTAATCGCTTATTTGTCGCGATCTCGAAGCTCCGAATCTTTCTTAACTAAAACATCGACAGAATCACTCGCAACATAACACGGGAAAAACGACATGAACGCAATGTTTCGAAAAGAGCTACGGGATGCGGTACGTTGGTTGCCGGTAGGCACGATTTTATTGACGGTCATGCTGTACTACCTATTGCGACAGCCAGGTTTTTATCAAAATCTTACGAGTCAATTGTATTTTTTTGCGTGGATCTGTTCCGCCATGTTCGGGTTCCTGTTAAGTCTGGTGACGTTTCTGCCGGAAGAACGGGATGCTGCGCGTGCGTTCTTAGTTCACCGAGGCATATCGCTTGATCGAATCTTTAAAATGCGCGTCGCGGTTGGGCTACTCGTCTACGGTGTTTCGATGATGCTGCCATTGGTTTGTGTGGCAATCTATTTGGCGAACGTCGGACCGATGCACGCCCCGGTGAGTCCGTGGCAAGTGTTCCCGGCAAGTGTCGCCGTGGTCTTCTGTTCTGGATTCTATTTTGCGGGAATTATTGTCTCGTGTCGGCCAAGCTATTGGCTTGGCACTCGGCTTCTACCCATAGTTTTTGCAATTGTAACGGCGATAACGACAGTAAGCCTGCTTATCCCGGGGGGAGACCATTACTTTGTCGTCACAGCATCTACGCACCTGATTGGAACAATTGGGCTCGCCGTGCTTGCAACTGCGAGTCGACATGCATTTCAACGTTTGCCATCTTCTATCGCCCCCGCGTCTGCCACTATTCGTTCAAATGCTTTACTTCTAACGTTGCTCGTTTCCTGCCTCTTTTTTTTCCCTGTATTGAGCTTGTTTATTGTGGCCCATTTTCAGGTTTCCCCAAGCGAGATAATGGAGTTTAAGTGTACGAAGTCAGGTGAACCATTTCTCACAACTCGTTCCTACACAGATTCATATTTCGGCTATAAATCACTGAAACGCACGGTCGCCATGACGAATGGGGATAACTTCGCTGAGAAGAAATCAGACGATTTACCGACCATTGCAATGACCTACTTAGTTCCGTTATCGATGCAATCGCATGGCTGGGATTCCCGAACGGTTGGAATGCTGCAACATAGGAAGTCGTCAATTGTTTTTGATCCAATGGGATATCTGCTGGCCTACGAAAGGGTTCGTGTGGCCAACGGGGAACGATTGATACTCACGAACATTGTCGGGGCTGATCGAGTTTCGATTCCCAGCCAGCCACGAGGTCTGTCTTTTCGCTCGTATCCGAGATTGTTCGCAGCAAGCCAACGTGTTGAGTGGCGAGGTGATTTAACGATTCCGACTCGTACTAAAGAAGAAGAAATGAATGTCACTTTCGTCATCAATTCAGAGGGAGTATACAGAATCGACTGGAAGACTGGCGAGGTCGTGCATAAAATCAAAGGGGAGTTGACATCGTACGCTGAACTGTATGAATCAACGAACATGGATAACCACTATTCATTCGGGAATTATTTCCTGCTGCTTCGATCCGGACATAATGTCACTCTGTTTCGTCGGAAGTCAACCGATCCGCAAAAGGCGTCGATCGATCCTACGTCAGATTTTGTTCAAGACGGATCATTCTCGATTCCAACTAGCGGGGAACGAGGAAGCTATATCTTTTGCAAGGACTCATCGAACTGGACTTACGTTTCGCCGAATTCGTCGTCAGTTCCTGCGACCCAATACAAAATCGTTCGATCGGTAGACTCGACTGTCGATACGTATGAATTTCAAACACCAAGCGAGATCATTGAGGCGACAAATAGCCGTAACCATTGGGCGATTCCCCTTTTCATTGGTACATCGCCATCGATTGTTTTGATAGGTTTTTTCGCATTAGCTCGATGGATGAACGACGGTACGATTCACAACATCCATTTTGTAATGCTGTTTATTCAAACGCTCGTTTCTGCGTCGCTGGCTTATATGGCGGCAAGGCATCGACGACTTTCCAAATCGCAGCGATGGTGGTGGGTTATCACGGGGTTCTTGCTTGGTATCGGTACTTCACTGGCGATCATTGCGATTTACCCTCGCGTCTATTTTGTCGCTTGCGCCAGTTGCAATCGGCGTCGACGAGTCGAGCAGGAAGCGTGCGAACATTGCGGTGCTCAGTGGGATCCAGCTATCGAAGAAGGAATTGAAGTTTTTGAAAGACAAACCTTGCACCATGACGCGACCCATCCACTGGTCACACTATAACCTAGGAAAGTCTAGATCGACTACGGCCCCACGGTACTACCAGCATTTTGCCGCGAGTCGATCTAGACTTTCCTGGACTCGATGTGTCAGATTACACCACAAGTAAGCAGTACGAGGCGTCTCAGATTCGGCGGACTTCGCTTTGGGTTTGGATCGCTTCTTGGCATTCATTGTAGAGATGAGCTCGTTTTCTAAGAGTTGGTGCTGTCGTTCCTCGTGATAATGAGTTTTGAATTCCGAGCACAAGACGGCATTGGGGCGAAGTACTTTTCCACCTGCTTCTCTTTGGCAAACGGTCGATGATCATTCGGGCCATCGACCAAGATATCGCTCGGTGATAAAATACTCGATCTTTTGGCTCGGTTACTTCGAAGTCCCAACAGTTATGTTTCCCATCCGATTCTTCTGGACGAAATCTGGTGGGTCTTCGCTAGATACTAGGCACCTATTGACTTGTTTTTTCTCAAAAGTGTGGTGTCTCCAATATTCCCGTGTCCCCAATATTCCATATTCTCGAGAACAGCCTTTTTCTAATGGGTGTACAGTCCTTCTACGCAGAACGAACATTTTGTCGTTCGAACAAAGTGTGCCACGACGCTCCGCCGTCGTGATTCGCGACGGCGGAGCGTCGCGGCACACTGCAGCAACCCACTTGCTCAAGTTAACTGGGTTCGAACTCCGCCAAACGCCCTGTTGTGCTCGCTACGAATCCAAGACAAGTTAATTCGCCTCCGTATTAACGCGAACCCAGGCTTGCGGCAAAGAATTTTCTTGCCGCTTCGTGGTATGGCAATCCCTGCCAGTTTGCGGCTAAATCGATCCCGATAAGTCCTTCGGAGGCTGGCATTCCATTGTAGATTGCGTTGAGGCATTCCTCAACCAAACGTGCGGGAGCATCCTTGCGAACGACTAGCAACGCTGTGGTTGCAAGCGTAAAAATTGGAGGGTTGGTCGCAGGCCCGTACGCCTTGCCAGGCATCTCAAATAATCGGAACATGGGCTCTTTGAGAGCGAGAGAAGCAGCATTGTCGATCGATAGCAACCGATACCGACCGTCCCTAAGCAATTCGACGATTCCTTGTTGGCCTACTTTCGTGACGGCTATTACGACATCCGCATCTGCCAGCCGGTCGATGTGAGTCCAATCGCTTTCCACAAGGGTAATGTTTTCGGGTGTAACGTCAAAGTGCTTTAGTAATCTAGTTGCGGCTTGGTGTGTTCCGGATTCCTTGGTGCCCATCATGATCCGCTTGCCAGCAAGTTCAACTATGTGCTGGATGGTCGAGTCTTTTGGCACCAAGATATGAACCGCTTCGTAGAAAAGGGGCGCGACCACTGCGACTTGATCGGCCCGAACCGATGACTCTTGCATCAATGCCATTTGAGCATTTTTGTCTATCAGTTGTCTTAAATTTTCTAAAGAACCGTTGGTAGCGATTACGTGAGGTTCGCGACCACTGGTGGCCTGCAAACGATTCGCCAATTTGCCAGCCAATTCATAATACATTCCGCCAGGTGCTCCCGACGCGATAGACAGGCTTAAGGGCAGGTTGTTGTTTCGGAAATACTCAACTACTTGTCCGCCTGCGAACCAGAGCATCGCAAGAGTCAGCATGGAACCGATAAGGATGTTTTGCGCGACCCGTTGCGATTGGGTTGGTTCGACATTACTCGTTCCCGTAATAGCCGCTACCAACGGGACATTGGCTAGCCAGTGTTTCGAACGGCGAAACAAGGACGGTGGCAGTGCTGTGATCGGGATCCCTTGGTAAAAACGGTCAAGGTCGTCGGCCAGCTCGCCTGCTGACAGATAGCGTCTTGATGGCAGTTTCTCGAGGCACTTTGTTACAATCGTATCGAGATCTGAATGTACGTTTGGATGGCTTTGACGAACGGTCGGCGCAGGTCGATGGATCACCTGCATTATTGTATTCAAGACTGAATCCCCTTGGAACGGAGGTCCTCCGGTCAGCAACGCGTAGAGGATTGCACCGATCGCATAGACATCGGTGGAGGCACCTTGTTCCTCGCTCTTGCCCGCCGCTTGTTCCGGGGACATGTAGCTAGGGGTTCCCAACGTTGCTCCGGTGGCAGTGAGGCCCTTGTCAGACCCCATCTGCTTGGCTAGCCCGAAATCGGTTACGACAACGGCGTCGGATTCGTCGATGAGCACGTTGGCCGGTTTGAGATCGCGATGCACTACACCTTGTTGATGTGCGTAGTCGATCGCTCGAGCGACATCGCGCACGTAACGAACGGCAACTTTAGGACTCATGGGACCAGTCGAGATTCTCTTGGCAAGATCCGTGCCTGGAATGTAGTCCATAGAAAAATAATGATGGCCTTCACATTCACCGCATTGGTAGACAGTGACGATATTTGGATGCGTGAGACTGGCGGCACTTCGAGCTTCGGTGTGGAACCGGTTCACTTCATCGTCGCTTGCTAAACACCCAGAGCGAATCATTTTGATTGCGACACGGCGTTCTAATTGCACTTGGAAAGCAAGATAGACCACGCCCATTCCCCCGCGGCCGAGCACTTGCTCCAGGATGTAGTCCCCAAATCGATATGGCAGGATGGATTGTGAGTTATTTGTATTGCCGAGACTGGTAAGACTAAATTCCGATGATTCTTTTGAAGGTGGTAAAGTCGAATCGTAAGGCGAAATCGGGACCTGACTTACTTTTCCACTCGAAGTCAATGGCATCGTGACCGCATTTGGATCGGGAGTCTCGTCCGAAAGGTATTTCGGTTGTGGAAAAGTGGGCTTCGCGGACTTTGATGTGGAATTAGCGAGTTCGCCTAGAGTTGGGCCAGCCAACTTTTCAATCCAGTCGGCTGCATCGAGCAGGGTCCGCAATTGAGTCGCTAGTTCAGGGTATTCCTGTAAAAAAACCTCGCGATCTTCAATTTGTCCCGCATCGAAACGGCGCATGAAATCAAGCAACGCTTGATCCAGTTTCGCTTCGGTGCCGTCTTCAACTTGATCAGACATAGTGAGTTAGGATACGAAGTGGGCGAGACTGAAGCCAGGTATCTTGGTAGGATTTTTGTTCCTTGCAAAATTATCTGAAAGTAGATTCATTAGGATACCCGACTTTTTTCAATTTTTC
>JAYVPE010000167.1:0-7991 GCA_043757575.1 Pirellula sp. | reverse complement strand
GCTGACTCAGGAACTGCCAGAATCGACGTAACCCGCTCGTTGGCTGCCAATGCTGAAAACGTCAGCCGATTTTATTCGCTGGCCGCTGTTCTAAAAACTAAGCAACCTTCGGAACGCAACTTACGTGCCGAACAGTATTGCCCCCGTCCCCTTTTTGCTTTTCGCACGTCCCCTTTTTGCTTTTCAGCCCACAAGCAAATCAAAGAGGCCTGACCCCTTTGATTTTCAAGCAAATCAAAGAGGCCTGACCCCTTTGATTTTGCTCCTGACGAGTAACGACGTATCCTCGGTTCTCTAACAAGGCTGCAAGCTGACGTCCAGAAACATCGCGGGGGAGTCTCATATCGATAGAACCTCTTCCCGAACAATGTGCAGACGGATCAGCTTAGGGGTCTCGCCATCGTCAAAGTGGCATTCGACGGCCTCGCGAACTTTCTGGCGGAGCTCTTCCAGATCGTCGGCTTCGGTGAATATGGAATGCCCGACGGCTCGCGCGATCAAGCCGCCTTCCAAAGCATCTTCAACGGTGAAAAGTATTTCGATCATCGGTTTGCCTTTGATTATCCCTTTGTTTTTCGATTAGAGGCTAGTACAGATCAAGATCGCTGTGCGGTAAGCGTCGCGACGCGACCGAATGTCGCCTTTGGCTCCGTGGTTGTGATTTTATCATCGTTGCCATTCGCAATGCGAAAGTCGCATTCGGAAACGCTGTTTTTGCGGAGCAAAAGGAGACAATCTGCTATGTTTCGTTTGTTTCCAACAATGCTCTGAGCGCGTCCATCTCTTCCATCGCCGTGGCCAGTCGTTCGCGGATCATGGCAGCGATGACATCAGGCTCGGGGAGTTCATCATGGTTACTGGCGTTCTCATCCTTGAGCCAGTTGACGTCCAGGTTCTCGCCTCGCTTCGTTAGTTCAGCTCGATTGAAACAGCGGAAGCGGCCTTCTTCTCCTTGATCGGTTCGCTTGCTGGTCCCGTCAGATTTCTTGCCGTACGCTTTTTCAAACTCGACGAAGTGATCGTGAGTCAACGGCGTGCGAACTCCAAACGATGGCATGTTGGCTCGAAGGTCGTACACCCAGACTTGCTTTGTGTTGCCATGCTCTTTTTCACCGCGAGTGAAGAACAGAACGTTGGTCTTTACTCCTTGAGCGTAGAAGATGCCGGTCGGGAGTCGCAGGATCGTGTGAAGATTGCACTTGTCCATTAAGTCCCCACGGATCTTGCTGCCCATGCCTTCTTCGAATAGCACATTGTCGGGCAGCACCACCGCCGCTCGTCCTCCCGGCTTGATCGTGCGGTAAATGTGTTGCAGGAAAGCCAACTGCTTGTTGCCAGTGACGTACGTAAAATCGTCGCGTGTTGGTTTGCCTCCGCCTCGTTTGGTGCCGAACGGTGGATTGGTCAGAACAACATCGGCTTTAGGTAGTCGGGTTCCATCCGGTGAGAGAGTATCACCCAGCACCATATCGCTGTCAATTCCGTGCAGAAGACAGTTCATTAGCAACAGACGGTGCGTATCGGGAACCAGCTCGACACCCACGAAGGCTCGCTTGCGTTGGAAGTTTTGTTCTTTGATGTTGAGCGAGAAAAGATCATCGGTCTTCGCCTTGATGTGGCGATCGGCCTGAATCAGAAAGCCGCCGGTCCCCGATGCTGGGTCTTGAATGATCTCACCGGGTTGCGGCTGGATGCAGTTGACCATGCACTCGATCAATGGTCGCGGCGTAAAGTATTGGCCTGCACCCGACTTCTTTTCGCTTGCGTTCTTTTCCAGCAAACCTTCGTACAGATCACCCAAACCTTCTTCGCGAGCGGAGTACCAATCGAGTTTATCGATGTCACCAACGATCTTGGCTAGATTCTTTGGTTGACGCAATGAAGTATTGGCATTGGCAAAGATAGCCTGAACGCGTCCGGAACCTTCATTTCCGAGATGTACAAGCAACGATCGATAGAAAGCCAATTGATCGACGCCATCCTTCGCAGTCAGATCATCCCAGCGATAACCGGCCGGCAACAATTTCTCCTGCTCCGTCTCCTTCATCATCTTAAGGAATAACAGAAATGTGAGCTCCGTCACATACTCGTGATACGTAATGCCATCGTCACGTAGTACGTGGCAGAGCGACCAAAGTTTGGCGACGATATCTTGGGTAGAAGTCATATTATTTGCCACAAAGGCACAGAGATCACAAAGCGAAGAGTTAGTGCTTGAATTTACGAATTTGATACTTGTAGGAACCGAAGTTGATCAAAAGTCCATGATGCAAGTCGGTCGCCTTGAGATAGCCGAGTAGTTGAGCTATGTGTGCGTCATCGATGTTTTTGGAGGCCTTGAGTTCGATGACTAGGATTCCTTCCACGACAATGTCGAGTTGATATTCTCCGAGCAAAAATCCATCCTCATCATGAACTTTGGTAGGTACCTGTGAACGAGCATGAATCCCAGCTTTCTGTAATCGATGTAGCAACACATTTTCGTAGATTTTTTCCAGGTAACCTGTCCCAAGGTACTGATGAATCTCAAATCCAATTTGCCGAATCCTATCACAAAGCTGGTTGACTTGATCATCAGTCCATGTTTCTGTGGTCTTTGTGGCTGCAGTTCTTGCCTTCGTCCATCATGCAGCACTCCACATTGCGTCGGAGATGTCGAGGAGGATTGTTTCAAGTTCGCCTTTGAAAACCTTGTTCAAGCGACTAAAGCCACCCATTTCTTTGAACTGGCCGGCATCAAGTGCGTCGCGGTCGACGATGATCTCTTGCTCCAATTGCTTGCTGATCCGTTCCAGCCACTTTCGTTGTGGTTCGCTCCATGCTCGGCTTGAAAGGATTTTCTGCATGGCGGATTGAACCCGTTGTGAATGAGGAACCAAAGGCTGGCCAAGAGCAACGTGGCGAATGTACGCGATGATCGACGCGGCAATGTCTTGATTAGTAGTTTCGCGCACAGCAACCCGAAGGTTTTGCTCGGTGAAGCCCGCTTCGTCCATTGTTAGCTTCAACTCACGCAACTGAGCTCGGGTTAAGTCTCGTGGGCGGGTCGTCACGACGATCAAGGCGGGAATTTTGTCTTGGTTCTCAGTCACGTATTTCCGGAAGGACTCGATGTAGTCTTCAGGTTTGGTCGCTGTGCCGTAACCCGTTTCGACGGATCGAATCATATCTAGGTGCTGCGATACGTAAACGAGACTTCCGGCTGAGGATGTGTCATCAAGTATGGCAAGCACCTTTGCATTTGCATCGAACCAAGATGCAATCTCTTTTGGACTTTTCGTGCTTAACAAATCGCACAACTGACTCGTTGCTAGTGAGAGTCGTCGCGGTGAATCAGGAAGCGGTGGTACGGTGTTCGGATATTCAATGCTTTGGCTTAACGTCGAGCCGTCGGTCGTCAATTCAAATTGCAACTTCTCGTCTTGCTTTGCCGTCAGTTTTCGTCGTCGTAGCTTGCCGAGTAGTTGGCGTTTCGATTCCTCTGTGAATTCAGCGTCATCGATATCTCGCAGCTCGGTCACGAGTTGACCAAACGACAGACTCGGTCGAGCGACGACCGGCTTCATGTCAGTGATCGGCAACAACGCATTGTAGAGGTCCACTGCGTCAAAAATTCGAAAGGCGGTTTTGTGTTGTCTATCGCCATACAGATTAGGGCACTTTCGCGTCGCGCGCCCGAGCATTTGGTCGTAGAGAATACGACTGCTGACACGTCTTAGAAAAACTAAGTTCGTAATCTCAGGAACGTCGATGCCCGTGGTCAGCAAGTCAACGGTAACCGCGACGCGAGGATCAAACTCGTTCTTGAATCGGCGAATCGTTTCGGAGGGCTTGTCGATGCTGCCTGTAATTTTCTTCACTGCATCATTGGGGAATGCACCAAACGCGTCATCCAGCTCCTCCTTGAGAATCCGCACTACACGATCGGCGTGATCGTCGTTCACACAATAGATGAGCGTTTTGCCGGAGCCATCAAAGTCGATGTGGTTGATGAGTTCGCGGCAAACGACTCGATTGAAATTCTCGGTGATTGCGCGCTTGTTGAATTCCGCGACCTCGATCTTAATGTCATCAGGAGTTTGGTATTTCTTGACCGTCTTATCGCCGGAATGAAAGATCTCAACTTCATCACCTTTTTGCCATACGATTCCGTTGGTTGCCAAGTCGGTGATTAATCGATATGGCGGCTCGTGGTCGCAAAGATAATCGTCGATAACGGCTTGGCGATAACTGTATTCGAAGATCGGAGGTCCAAAGATTTGGGATGTGTGCTGTGCCGGCGTGGCCGTGAGCCCGATGCGGACAGCATCGAAATGATCGAGGACTTGGCGATAGCGACTCAAGTAATCGGCTGGGCTGCGAAACTGCATCTCCTTTTCCGACATCTCCATATCGAGCGCATAACCTCGATGGCATTCATCGACAATGATGCAATCGTACCAGTCGACGGGCACGGGATCTGAGTCTTCGCTGCCGAGAATTCGTTTGCACATTCCTTGCACGGTTGCAACTTGAAGCCTCGTGTCTGAATCTGGCTTGAGCGTCCCCATTTTCTTGATGTCATAGATGTCGTCGAACGACTGATGGTTTTCGAGCCGGACGTTTTCAAAGGTCCCCTCCGCTTGCTCACCTAGCGACGTTCGGTCCACAAGAAATAGAACGCGACGAAACCGATTGGACTTTATGAATCGGTACAACATCCCAAGGCAGGTTCGTGTCTTACCGGTGCCAGTTGCCATCGCGATCAAGACTCGGCGATGACCGGCGGCGAGATGCGATTCAACTGCTTCGATTGCGTTTTTCTGAAAGTCGTAAAGTGGTAAGTAGTCCAGCGGCTCAACTGCAAGTTTTTCTTCAGCGTGAGGAATGTCTTGGGCGAGTAAGTCAGCTAAGCCTTGGGGTGTGTACCAGGTCTTCAAAGCGCGAGGCTTGTTGGTTGTCTCGCGAAGATCGTGAAACCAAACGCCCGATTGTTCCGTAATCTGCGGGAGGTAAGGACGTCCGTTAGAGGCAAAAGCAAAAGGCACATAACAATCTCGCCATGGGCTGCCGTTGGACTCGAAACTCAATTCGGTTTGGAACCCCTTCGAGTAGCGGGCGGCTTGATCAACGCGACTGGCAACACTGACTTTGAACTTTTTGGCCTCGATGGATGCAACAGGGCAGAGCCCGACAAAAAGCAGGTAATCGGCTGGACCGTTCTTCGTCGGCCATTCGGCGATCGCAATGTTACGTCCTTTAGCGGGACGTGTACCTTTGGAGTGACGCAATGTTTGTGAGTCAACCTCCCAGCCTACCTCGCGAAGCTGTGAATCGATAATGCGTCGGGTTGCTTGTTCGTCGAGTTCGAGACTTGCATCCTGTGCTAGCGCGGCCGTCACCGTCGCATTTCGTTTGTCAACTGGCTCTGCGGCGGTCTTGGCTAGCAGCTCGTTCAAACGCTCCTGAAACTTCTTCCGTTCAGTCGCGAGCTGCTGTTCACTTTCTGCAGCGAGCTCCAAAGCTGCGTCAAGGTCTTCATAGGCAAGCTTTGCCTTTGATTCAGCCTCGGCTTTTTGACGAAGCTCAGTTTCAAGCGTGGCTTGCAAGTCCGCAGCTTGATTGGCAGCGGCAACCTCAGCTTCTCGAAGTCGATTCAGCTCGTCGAGTAGTTCCTTTTCCGCTGCTGCAGGATCGGGAGGAACGATGAAGGAGCCTGCCGCGAAGGTCTTGTCGTTGCCGAAAGTTCGATGAAACCAGATGGCAAGCTTCCTTGCCATCTGCAGTTGATGCAGAGCTTCGCGACGATCGCCTACGTGCGCATGAGCCGCTTCATTGCCAGATTTCCGAATGCCATGAAACAGTTGACTAACTTGGGCCCCTAAAACTCCCGCATTCCATAGCTTATCGAGCACATTAAGAAACGAATCTTGCTGGTCAACAGCGATGGCTGCATAGGCTGCGCAGTGCTCCGCCAACAACTCGGCGAATTGCCGTAGCTTGATTAGCGATGAATTTGCATCATCAAATACATATCGCTCAGCAAGAGCGCCATGCTTCACCAAAATAACATCATGCTTCGCCAGGAAGCCGAAGTTGGGTGAGTTGAATGATGATGCGACCATGAATAACGAGTTGCTGGAGCGATGCAGGGATCTTGTAAGTACTTTTTGGCGATGAGTTGATGTGGAGCGTAGAGTATACTTGAGACTCGCAGTTGTTGATGTCGTCGGGAAGCTGATTAGTCAACAAAAGATCGAATGCGATTGACGCTAAACGGTTGCCAACTACTCGCTCGCTACCAGGAAAGCAAACCCTGGAAAGATGCGGACGAAAGCGATCGGAATGCAATCAAGGATTTATGGAATCGCTTGAAGAGTGTTGCCATTAGAGCATTGTGCGCGCCAAAATAAATCACGGCGAAATGGTTGTTTCTTACCAACGCGGATTGGGCAGAGGAATTCGCAATCAGGCAGACTGGCCCGAAGTAGGTGCGCATTCCGCGCGAATTTATTTCGTTTGCCGGACTTCCTATCGGCAAGGCGATGCAAGCGACGAAGAGAGCGATAGCAGAATCGCGACTCGAGAAAAATGAACCACAAACCAGTTGAAGGCGTAGGCAAGTGAGACCTGGTGAAAGGGGTCGCAGCTCGTTATCTAAACGAGCTGCGTCCCAATAGTGTTCGGCACGGGAAGTGAATCGCAGTCCGTACGGCGGTTTTTTCAAGGATCGGTATTTCGCAGCCGTTGTTTAAAAATCGGGCCTCGCAAGAATTCGCTGCGATGCAAAGAAGTGCGCCGCGTTGAGAGCCACGTACGCGCGGTTCGATAATTTCCCTAGGGAGGGGACTAGCGATTTTTTTCAGCGTCGTGTTTTTGGAGTTTTGAAATATGGGCGGTCAACGTTTCCTCGTCAGCCGAACCCATGAGGTAGTAACAGATCATTTCGTATGTCCGAAGCGTTGGCCGACGCCCCGTCCACAAGCTGATTAGTAGGCAAGCAATGATCGCGCAGTATGCGTCCCCTTTTTCGACCCCCTGTTAGTGCCCACCAGTGCGAAAGTAGGTATTGCCGGTTTTTTAACCAACAAAAAGCCCGCTTGCAAACCTTGCAAGCGGGCTTTTTTGTTTGCCCGCAGTCTGTTCTGCTCCTCCCAGGCTGTAAATTTATCAGAGTCCCCTTTTCAGCCAGTCGGAAATAAAATTGCAGCCTAGACGTGTCGTTTCGAATCCTGGATTTTTATATCGCTTGTGTTTTGCGAATTGCTTTGGGTTCGTTGAGGCGTTCCTATTGGCCGGTAGCTTACAGGCTTCCGTCGCGATCCAAAGTTCTAAAAGGGGCGATGCCGACGTCTTTCCATTGATCGATGTCGCCACCATCGTCTTTGAGATCAAATCCCAGCGAATAGACTAGCCAGCTTGCCCCCTGCTTGCGAATCACGAGCGGCTGTTCCGTAAATGGATCGATCGTTGCATCGGTTGGTAGACCAAGGCTTGAAGTATCGATCTGATCTGCGGTCATCAAATTAGGCTTCGTAGGTCAAAATTGGCCGATTAGTCTCCAACGAATCGAAGGCGGCGTGAATCGTGTCGTCCTATGTACCGACGTGAATTTCAAGGTTGGTGTTGCCGGTCTAATGCACAAGTGAATCAATCTATGCTACCGTAATGCAGGTAAGTTTGCGTCGTCGTACCATTTGTTAAGCTGTTCGTTACCAACCCTAGTACAAAAATCGCCGAATGATTCGTTTTCGGTTCGATCCGACTTGAACGCTACAAACAGTGGCTTCAGTGTCGAGACGATACTCTCGAACGGAACGAGGTCTTTGAAAATGAAGGCAAGTCTCGTTCCGATCCTTGTGCCACCAACATACATCGTATATTTCCCTTTTGCTTTGCCAACCAAGCCGATATCGGCGTTGTAAGGCCGGGCGCATCCGTTAGGGCAGCCGGTCATTCGGAGTGTAAACAACTCCTTGTCCAGACCCATATCCGCAAGAACTTTTTCCAGA
>JAYVPE010000166.1:0-8032 GCA_043757575.1 Pirellula sp. | reverse complement strand
GGCATGGGGCCGGACATTCCGGTGGCCACGCTGGCGGACATTCGGGCGGGCATACCAGTGGGATGCACACTGGCGGCGGATCGCACCATTCTGGCCATACCAATCATGGTGCGTACGGTGGCGGCTACGGACTAGGCGGAATCGGTATTGGAATAGGCGGCTATCCAGGTTCCGGCTTTAATTCGGGTTTCGGCGTTAATTCGGGTTTCGGCATAAACTCGGGTTTCGGCGGCTACGGTTCTTCGTATGGGTACGGTAGTTCACGATTAGGATACTCCAATCTGGGATATTCCGGACTTGGATATTCCGGTCGTGGATATTCGAACTACTACTCAGGCCAACCGTCGGTTTATTATTCACCTTCCTACTCGTCGGGATATGTTTCTCCCCAGTATGTAGCACCCTATGTTGTCAGTCGGCCAAGTGTCAACGTACAACAGAGCAATCCTAATGTATATAACGGTCCAATGTCGGCGGATGGTCAGCCAACGGGGGATTTAAGACCGGGCATGGTACTTCCTGATGGATCCGTGGTTGTATCGGTTGGATCATCGTCGAAGTGACTGTTCGCAGTCAATGATCACGGTTGGGAATGAAGTCCGAGAGGTTCCTTTGTGGACTTCCCCAACAACGGCGGGAACTTGGTCAATTCGAAAACGGCTCCGAAATCGTTGCTACTCAATGGGCTCGGCAACTGTGCTCCAAGTGAGATTTGCCAGCCCTTCTTTTCCGAAAACGTCCACTGGGCACCGATGACAGCAACGCTCGCACTATTGGTTCCTGAAATGAAGTCTGCGACGAAACTCACGTCTTCACGCCAGAGGGGGTATTCGATTCCCGCCATCCATCCGAATTCATTTCCTGCACCCAAGTAATTCCTATTTCCATAATAATGCCCCCCGTAGAACGATCATTCCGAATCGCCAGCCGAAGCCATTCGAAAGACCTTCAATCTTGCAACCTGCTTCCCGCTTCGACTCGTCAGTCTTGCGATTTATTCCGGTTCTATCGTTTCGGCGGCTGGCGATGAATAGAGTTCATCCAATTGGGCGACCGTAGCGACATCCACGACCGCTTGCCACTGACCTCGAAGTGCGTCCAGATAAGCCTGGAGTGATTGAGCAAGTCCCAGTTGGGCTACGACGATATCGTTAAAGCTCACCTTTTCTGGATCGACTTGGTAACGGCGGACAATGGCCTGATACCCTTGTGTCAAGTTAGGAATGACTGCGTCTCTGAAACTGCGGGTCAAAAGCACGTTGACTTCGTATCGCGAAAACGCTTCTGCGAATTGAGCTTGTAGTAGGTTCTGTGTGTTCTCAAGATCTCGAGTCGTTGAAACGATCTTGGCGTTAGCCGATCGAATGTTTCCTTGATTGCGATCCGCAACAGGCAGAATTACGCCGACTTGCAGACCGAATTGATAATTTGAAGTCGCGTTATCATGTTGCTGCGTGTTGCTGATCAGGATATCAGGAATGGGGATACGACGCTGTAATACAAGGTTGGTGCGGGATTGAGCGACGAGATTGCGAGCTTGCAAAACGTCGGTATGCTGTTCCATTATGGTCCGCTTCAACGTTAGGGCTTCCAACACGGGAGCCTCCGCCAAGGCTGTCCCAGACAGCGGAACTGGATTGAGCTCTGGTTGACCAATGGCTGCTGCCAATCGCGTCCAAGCGGACCGATACTGAGATTCCGAAACCTTGATCGTATTCTTGGCCTGAACTGCTTGAGCATAGAGAATGAGAGGTTCGTAAGCTGCCGATACACCGCTGCTTACCTGAGCGACTTGCAGGTCATACACTTGTTGGGACATGTTCGCTAAAGCAGAATTAACGGCAAAGCTCTGCTCGGAAATCAGAACGTCAAAATACCTTTGGCGAACCAAGCTGGTTGTGTTGATCTGCGATTCGCGGATCGAGATGAGTGCGTTAATGTAATCGTATCCGACGACTTGCTGCGTTAGCGACAGCTTGTCAGCCGTCTTGATGAGCTGCGAGACAAATGCACCTTGTTGTCCACTGTTGTTGATAGGACGTGGCTTGTCGCCCGGTTGCCATTGATCTACTTGATAGCCAACTAGCGGATTGGGATACAGACCAGCTTGCACGACTCGACCGTAAGCGACGTCGGCGTCCGCGACTGCCTTCTGAACGCTCGGGTTGTTATTTAGTCCAATGTCAACCAAGTACTCAAGAGACATTTCCGACGATTCATCAACAGGCAGTGTCAGCTTTGAGTCTTCAAGTTTAGGGAAGGCTGCTTGTGTTTTTTTGATATCCTCGGCGTTTTGAGTCCCATTGTCCGACTTAGGAACAGTAAACGGAGGAGAATCGGCACCCGGCAAGGGTCGCAGAACATCGAAAGCCGCTTTCGGATCGTCGGTCCGAGGCTCAACGCTCGGAGGAGATTTGCCAGCGATTGCTTCAGAAGTTCTGGAATCGACTGAGCGCAGTTTTGACGGCATGAATCCGTGAGGCAGCACCACTCTATCACGGGCACAACCCTCAACAAAACCCAACGCCGAGGCCGCCACAACCAATCGCGTTGCAAGTGATAGCTTTCCCAAACGATTCATGTATTCCATATCAGTGAACTCCTGTTACCTGATTTGTCGGAATAATGCGATCCATTTGTAAAGCAGTTATGACCGGACACCGTTTATCGCAACTGAGCAAGGGAATACACCTCGGTAATCTATAACACGAAGATTTGTAAAGGGGTGCAGTGCATTGAAATCGTAGTAGGATGGCGTTCATTACAAATCGGAGAGCTAATGAACTGGCTATATAAATTAGCCGAAATGCAATGAGCCTGGAGGCATCCTGCATCGTGGATTTAACGTGGCAGCACCTTCGAATCGCGACTACAATAGCACGCGCAGGCGATGTGTCCGTAGACATGCTCAACCTAGAAACTCAGGCGAACGCTAACAAATACGATGGAAACTGTTCAAGCCGTTGATTCGAATGCGAAGTCATCGCCGTCGCTTAAAAAACGCAGCCGATGGCCTCACTTGGCTTTAAGCGCAATTGTGCTTGTGATTGCCATTTCAGTCCCGCTTGTTTTTGTGCCACAAGGTGTACGGTGGTTACAAAAGCAACGCGATCTCGCCGAGCTTGCTTCTCGTGGTACTCCGCCGCCACCGGCCATTGTTTATTCCGATCAACCGGACGGTCCGATCCTAATTGAGCCGGACCGTTGGAAGGAGATTGGCCTGCGAGTCGAAGCCATGAATCCTTCACCTCCAGCGCGTTCATTGCAAATGGATGGTGTTCTCTACCTCAATCCAGACGAATACGCGCTGGTGAGATCCCGATTCATTGGCGAGATTGTCGATGTTCCTGAAGTCGAGGACTCCAGCGTTGCTAATGTTAATAAAAAAAGACCACTACGATTCGGCGATTCGGTCAAAAAAGGGCAAGTGCTGGCAACGGTTTGGAGTCGCGAACTGGGCGAGAAAAAGAGCGAATTGGCCCAAGCTCTTTACTCCTTAGATTTTGATAGACAGACTTTGCAACGTTTGCAACAAGCCGGGGGTGCCGTTTCGATAAGTACGGTGCGCGACGCCGAGAGGCGTGTACGCGAGACCGAGATCAGCGTCGATCGAACCGAGAAAACGTTGCGATCTTGGCAGCTTACACCCGAAGAAGTAGCCGCGATCATCCGCGACGTAACGAAGCGTTCTGGCTCTGTCTTTGATGCGGCTGTAGATCTTTCCCGATCGAGCATCGATACCTGGGCTCGTGTCGATATCCGTTCCCCAATGAATGCAACGATTGTTGAAAAGAATGTTACCGTTGGAACACTTGTCTCTCTAGACGATACGCTTTTCAAAGTAGCCAACCTCGGTCAACTCGACATTCGCGCGTTTGCTTACGAAGAGGATTTGGTAACTTTGCAACGACTGCCCAAAGAGCAACGCAATTGGACGATTCGATTGAAGGGTGACCAACAATCCGAAGCAATTGCAGGGGTCTTTGATCGCATCGGAAACATCATTGATCCCGTCCAGCATACGGGCTTGGTCATGGGTTGGGTCGAGAACCCTTCGGGCATGTTGCGACCTGGACAATTTGTGACCGCATCGGTTGCGTTGCCTGAGTCTACACCTACGGTTACTTTCCCAGCGACAGCCGTGGTCGACTACGACAGCCGCAATTTCGTTCTCGTACAATCCGAAGAATCGCGGAATCAGTTTTTTCCAACCGAGGTTAAAGTCGTTCGCTATCAGAACGGGCTGGCGTTTGTTTCCCCGCAAGCGATTGGCGGTTGTATGACATGTCTCGAGAAGAACACCAAGGTAATATCGGCAGGTGCCGTTGAAATTTTGGCTGAGTATCGTACGCACTTGAATACCATGCCACCTCCAACGACGAAATCGTCCGATTCCGAACCCGCAGTTCTGTCTTCCAATCCCGCTGACAGTTCGACGGCTCAGGGACTTGCGGGAGGATTGCGATGATCTCGAAGTTGTTGGACTGGGCCATTCAAAGTCGCCTGGTCGTGATTTTATTGACTTGCGTGCTCGCACTGGTTGGTGGTTACGCATTTGTGCATGTGAATGTCGAGGCATATCCCGACCCCGCGCCGGCCATCATAGAAGTCGTCGCTCAGTATCCGGGTGCTTCCGCTGAAGAAGTAGAGAGGCAAGTCACTGTGCCACTTGAAATCGCTCTGGCTGGTATGCCCGGTCTTCAGTACACACGTTCCAAGTCGCTCTTCGGCCTATCCCACTTGAGAAACCAATTTGTATATGGTGTTGAGTTTCTTTCGGCAAGGCAAGAAGTTCTTAATCGTCTGGCTACCGTAACACTTCCCAAAGGAGTGCAACCCCAGATATCACCTGCATCTCCGATTGGCGAGATTTTTCGTTATACGTTGACCAACCCGATGGATGCAAAGGGAGAGTCGATCTATTCACTTAACGACCTCAAGTCGCTGCAGGACTGGACCATCGCTCGTGCTCTTCAGCGGCTGCCTGGAATCGCAGGCGTGGTCGGTTGCGGTGGCACCGTAAAGCGTTACGAAATTCGACCTGATCCAGATCGAATGCGTCAATATGGAATCACGCTGAGCGAGTTGGAAAACTCGATTCGTGATAGCAACGCCAACGTAGGCGGCAGCTTCATCACTCAAGGCAACAACGTCCAGGTGATCCGAGCGGTTGGGTTGATCGGAGGAGGAGAAGATGCGATGGACAAAGCTGTCGCTTTCGGAACTCCTTCGGAAGCGGCTCGCTACCTAAGGTCAGAAGAACTAAAACGCATTCAAGAGATCCGGCAAATCGTAATTGGTGCCGTCAACAATGTGCCGGTACGCGTCGATATGATCGTCGAAGGTGGAGTGGTCAACGACGAATTCAAGCTTGGACTAGAAGGAGTGGTGGTCGACTACCAAATTCGGCAAGGTCAAATTGGGCTCGCGAAACGAGTAGAGTCGACGGCGCTAGCCGCAGTTGACAACAACAAGCCGACGGCGCTAGACACGGGTAAAAGCCGCCAAAACTATGTCAATGAAAACGACGTCGTCCAAGGGATTGTTCTTTTGAGAAAAGGTGAGCGTTCGCTGGCCGCACTGGAGTTGGTCAAACGCAAGATCGAGGAACTGAATCGTTCCGGTAAGCTGCTGCCGGGCGTCGAGATCGATCCCTATTACGATCGAACTAGCCTTATCGGCGTGACAACAGATACCGTTCATGAGAACCTGCTTGTAGGTCTGGTTCTCGTAACCGTTATCCTGATTGTTTTTTTGGGTAGCCTCAGGACGGCACTCATTGTTGCGATCAATATTCCTTTGGCCCTAATGTTCGCATTCGGAGCATTGATGTTGCGAGGCAAGTCCGCAAACCTTCTGTCGATTGGGGCGGTGGACTTCGGCATCATCGTGGATTCGACAGTAATCATGGTTGAGCACATCTATCGCAAAATGAGCCATCCCAGCGCCCATCATGAATCGGTGCAGCAACGTGTATTAACGGCGGCGCAAGAGGTTCAACGAAGTCTATTTTTCTCGACGCTGATCATGGTCTGCGCTCTGTTACCTTTGTTTACTTTGCGGGGGCCTGAGGGGCAGATCTTTGGGCCGATGGCCGATACGTATGCATTTGCATTGGGCGGTGCATTGCTGCTTTCGTTAACAATCTCGCCAGTACTATGTTCGCTATTCTTTAAGAATTTGAAGCCTTCGAGACCCAATTTTTTGGTTCGGTCGATTCATCGACTGTTCATGAGTCAACTCAAGTGGATGCTTCAGCATCCAGTCATTGCGTCCGGCATCATCCTCGGGATACTCGCATCAACGCTTGCCGCGCTGCCGATGCTGGGACGCGAGTTTATGCCGGAACTAGAGGAAGGGAATCTCGTGATTCGGGGCACGTTTCCAGCCAATATTGCCATGGCCGAAATCGTCGATAACACGCGTCGAGTTCGAGACTTAGTGATCGCGTTCCCCGAGGTTGAACTGATCGCTTCGCAAGTTGGGCGTCCAGATGATGGAACCGACCCAACGGGTGTCAACGAGGCTCAGTGTTTCGTTCCCTTGCGACCAAAATCCGCTTGGCCAGTTATCGATTCGCTGGGAAGGCAACGGACAAAATCGGAACTCGTGGATGCCATGAGCCAAACCTTGGAAACGCAAGTTCGGGGAGCGAGTTGGGATTTTTCTCAAATCATTCGGGACAACGTTATGGAATCCCTCTCGGGAGTCAAAGGCGAGAACTCCATTAAAATCTTTGGTCCAGATCTGGATGAACTCGAGTCGTTGGCAAACACCGTTCAGCGAAAGATCAGAACGGTTCCAGGTGTTACCGACGTAGGAGTCTTTCGCATTTTAGGGCAGACCAACGTCGCGTTTCCGATTGACAGGCGGAAGTCATCAGCGTGGGGCGTTCGGGTTGCGGACATTAACGATGTGATCTCGACGGCAGTTGGTGGCAGCGCCTTCAGTCAGATGATTGAGGGTGAGAAAAGATTTGACATCGCGCTAAGGTGGCCCGAGCACTTGCGCGACTCGCTTGAGAATATATTAAAGATCCCCGTCGATGTGGTTCGAGATGAAAACCCTTCGAGTGCTGCGGGTGTATCCGCGAGAGCGGAATCTACAGGGTCGAAAATGGAGCTCCCATCGGTAACTGGAACAGTATTGCAAGATGCGACCAATTTGCTGCCTAAAACGCCGCGACGACCATTGAGCGATTTGGTAACACCGCTTGATTCAAATGGTCGTCCGGACTCTCAAGGAACGTTTGTCAGCAGCGGTGCTTCGGTAATCAATCGCGAAGATGGTAGGCGGCTAATTGCGGTCAAGTTTGCGGTCCGCGATCGCGATCTCGCCAGTACGGTCACAGAGGCCAAGCAAGCGATCGACGGTGTATTGACAGGTGCATACTCGGCAACCTGGAGCGGTGAATTTCAGCAAATGCAAGAAGCCGAACAGCGCATGATTGGGACGGTCGTCATTGCTTTGGCTCTGATCCTGGTCATGTTGTATCTTGCCTTCTTTTCGCTGCTCGACGCACTGGTTGTTTACATGAACGTTGTTGCCATGAGCTTAGGTGGCGTGTGGGCACTGTTGCTGACTGGCTTGAATTTTAACATTAGTGCTGCAGTTGGATTCATCTCGATCCTTGGGGTCGCGGTGATGAATGGTCTGTTGATGGTGAGTTCTTTCAATGGTCTGCGTAGTTCTGGGCATTCGCTAAAGGATTCGATAATCCGAGGGACCGAGCATTTGATAACACCTATTACGATGACCGCTTTGGCAGCGATTCTTGGGCTTCTTCCAGCAGCCTTTGCGACGAAAGTTGGATCGCAATCGCAGCGTCCGCTGGCAATCGTTGTCGTGGGTGGAATGTCTATGACGTTGCTGTTGTTCAACTTGGTACCATTGCTTTATTCATTCTATGGCAAGCGAACTCCGGCCAATGCAACGAGCTTGCCGCACGGGTAAACACGAATGCCGCATCTGGAATAGATCTGAAGGTTTTGTAATCAATATTTTTACGAATGCAATTGCGATTTGAACGTAA
>JAYVPE010000165.1:0-8038 GCA_043757575.1 Pirellula sp. | reverse complement strand
TATGAGCAGCTACCTTGGCCGCACAGGGGCAAATGTGCGACATGTGCTTGATTATGCCAAGGGAGTTTCCTGCGTCTTGCTTCTCGACGAACTCGACGCCATTGCCAAACGTCGCGATGATGATCACGAAGTCGGCGAATTGAAGCGACTGGTTACTGTGCTCTTGCAAGAAGTTGACGACTGGCCCGAGGGCGGGTTGCTTGTCGCGGCAAGCAACCACCCGGAACTACTTGACCCAGCAGTCTGGCGACGGTTTGAAGTCCAAGTTGAGTTTGATGTACCGGTTCGTGCTGCCATAGAGCAATCGCTTAGACTGTTCATAGATGACAATTCTGCGTTGAGTGACGCTTGGCTATCTGCGTTAGCTGACGTTCTTGTAGGACAGTCATATAGCGACATCGAACGACAAATCAAACTCCTTCGTAGGCAAGCGGTCTTAAAAGCATGCGATCTCAGCGAATTGTTCCCGACGCTGATTCGGCGATATATTGATGATCAACCAAAGTCCGCGAAAAAAGAAATTGCCGCGAGACTTGGCGAGAGTGGATTGTCGCAAAGAGCAATCAACGAGTTGACTGGACTCAGCCGCGATACGCTCCGCAAAATGAGTAACTCGGATTAGGAGCAACGTTTGATGGCGAAACAACCAAATTTTCTTCTCGGTAACGGCCATCGCCTTACTTCGCCGGTCAGTATCGCGAAGGGCATGGAGCCGAAAGATCCACCCTACGATTTGTCCAATGCAAAAAGCCGTCTTTCATCGCAATTTGCAACCGCCGTCGCGTCTTTTGCAAAGCTTCCTGACGAAGCCTGCCCCGATGGATACTCTGTCGGAGTAGTCACGCTTCATCCTCAGTATACAGCGAAATCTTATTTCCCCGGAGACTTGTTGCGTGAGGCGAGAATGGAAGCGATCGGTTCTCGACCAGCCCGCACCACGCCCGAAAAATGGACAAAGCAAGGTGAACCAGAAGAGTCGCCCACGACGGAACTGTTCGTTGCGGCACGAAGGGAAGACTTTGAGCGATTTGCAAAAGCGCTACCCGGTTTGACCGAAGCAGACAGAAGTTCTCGCGACTTATTCAAGATCGAAAATTTTCGCGTGCCGCAAGCAATAGACCGAGTACAAAGAATCCGAAAACGTTCAGCCGAAACGATGTTGGAAGTTGTTCTGCACACATCGGGTATTCCCAAGCCCGCTCGAATTCTCGAAGCGTTTGAAGCCTACGCGGAATCTCTCGGCCTTGATCCACTCTTGGACAGACGTTTCGACGTTAGTGGATTGTGCTTTATGCCAGTTCGGGCGGCCCGCGAACGGATCGAAGAACTCAGCCAGTTTTCGTTTCTGCGCACCATTCGTGAAATGCCAACTTTACGACCATTGAGTCCCATCATCCGCGCGTCAGCGAAGACAAAACCTTTTCCAGTCAAACTGCCGGAAATGGACCCGGTCGATGGACAACTGCGTGCAGCCGTATTCGATGGTGGTATATCGGAAGCCTTACATGATTCAGGATTTGCGGTAGCTCACGAACCGGAAGGCATTGGTGCTTCGGTTGATGGTTACGTAGACCATGGCACCGGAGTCACGTCCGCTGTATTGTTCGGACCGCTTTTAAAAGGTGTTGATCTCTCGCAACCGTATGGAATTGTGGATCACTATCGAGTTCTCGATGAAGGCTCCAGAAAGGACCCGTTAGAACTCTACGATACGCTGAAACGCATCAAGAACATTCTGCAATCTCGAAAGTACCCATTCGTAAACCTTAGCATCGGTCCTGCACTTCCGATTGAAGACTACGATGTTCACGCTTGGACGGCCGTCCTTGATTCGATTTTCGCCGATGGTGAAACGCTTACCACGATCGCGGTTGGCAACGAAGGCGAACAGGACCACGAGTCCGGAAATGCTCGCGTGCAAGTGCCGTCTGACTCAGTGAATTCGCTTGCTGTTGGCGCTGCCGACAGTCGTGGCGACACATGGAAACGCGCGCCATACAGTTGTATCGGTCCTGGCAGAAGTCCCGGATTGATCAAGCCCGAAGTCATTGCGTTTGGCGGCTGCAATACCGAACCGTTTTTCATACTTGATCAGTCCACCTCAATCGCCACGCCGGACGCAGGAACAAGTTACGCATCGCCCTACGCACTTCGAATGGGAATGGGGGTTCGCGCGCATTTTGGTAATGGCTTGTCGATGTTAGCGATCAAGTCATTGCTCGTGCATTGTTCCGAACCCAGCAAGAAACTGCCGGTTCATGAAATCGGCTGGGGACGGGTTGCACAGGACATCGATTCCATAGTGATCTGTCCTGACGGCGAGGCGCGTGTGGTCTACCAAGGTGAACTGACGCCGGGGCAATATCTTCGGACTCCCGTTCCGCTGCCTTCCGGTGAACTATTGGGAATGGTCACTTTGACTGCGACGTTTTGCTTCGCTTGTCAGACCGACCCTGAAGACCCCAGCAATTACACGCGGGGTGGATTGGACGTGACGTTTCGTCCTCACGCCGATAAGTTCGACAAAGATGCTGTTCATCCCAAGTCAAAGAGCTTCTTCCGCCGCACTGACTTCGACTCAGAAAAGGAGTTACGGCAGGACGCACACAAGTGGGAAACCACGCTTCACCGAAAGCAGAGTTTTCAGTCTCGCACGCTTAAAGACCCCGTTTTCGACGTTCACTACCAAGTACGTGAAGCTGGAAAGCCCAGCGGCGGTGATAAGATCAAGTATGCCTTGATTATCACGCTGTCCGCTCCCAAGGTTACGAACCTTTACCAGCGAATCATGCAGCGTTATCAAACTCAGCTTGAACCGATCGTACCTGTGATCGAAGTTCCGATTCGCATTCGTTAACGATATGACGCGCGGAACCTAGTAGAGTGAATGATTTGTTACTGGCGCGTCTGCGCAATGACTATTTGCAAACCGTTGTTTGAAGCGAATCGCAAGTGGCAAATCAGGTCACTCCCGCGGGCAAATAAAAGGGGACGGGGGTAATACTTAGACTATTCGTCGTAAACTACCCCCGTCCCTTTTTGTCGTCCTCGTCCCTTTTTGTCGTCCTAAGGATAGTATCCGCAAGTAGCACGGATTCTGTATACTGTCCAATGCAAACCAGTCGTCACTGTGGCGGCAAGTGAGCTCGTCGTTCGGGGGCAGCGGTCATACCACCCGCAACTACTTGGAGGTATTCTGATGCGTCGTCTCCTTCTCCTCTCGTGTGTTGGTGCTGCCATGCTCTTCACGCAGGGCACCCGCGGTGACCCGCCCCGGCCGGCGGCCAAGGAGGCCGCCCCACTCAATGGCGCGCTGCCAGTGGGCAAGTGGAAGGTTGTGTTCAGCATCGGTGTGACCGAGGAGTGCAACATCGGAAATGGCGGCGAGTGCAGCGTCGTCGATCCTGGGTGGCGTTCGGTCGGCATGGCGCAGGTCAAGGGCGGTTCGGTCGTGATCACCTTCGGGCATGATCGCGTGGAGCGCTGGACCCCGGTCGGCAACCGCTGCGTCGTCGAGCACTGGTATCCGGCATCGAAGCTCCCGACGGTCGCGCCGGTACTTGGGATCGCGGAACTCATCCGGTGACGGGGACGCCGAACCAGGCGATGCAGCAGACCGGGGCCGCATGTTCGCTTTTCGTGAGTCATTGTCGCTGAGCGGCCCAGGCTGCTGAGCTGGGTCGTTCGGTGGGGCGCGTGACATGTTGCGATGGAAGCCTTTCTGCAACTTCAATACGCAGTCAGTCTTGTCGCGATGGAACGGTGATTGACAGTGCATCATTCAGTCGACCGAACACTAATTTCCACTAATCTTCACTAATCGCAAATCGCGTGGATGATTAGTGTCAATTAGTGTGGATTAGTGTTCAACCATTCTTGATACGACACTACCCAGCTCGACAATAGTATCGCTGCGAGTGGTCGCATTTTTGGCCCGCCATCGTGTTGCAGCCCGGCGTCAGGGTTCGTACAATGATTAATGCCAGCGATCGTATTGCTGACAATCGGAACGGCCAATACGGGTTCCATACCGAGCTAGATGGAAGCCGTGCAACACCGAGCAAAGCGATGGAGCTAAGTCGCGTGTCCGCCGTGTCTTGATGGAAACCAATAGTACGCGACTAGCTCATCGCGGGCGTTGGGCCTCTTGGAGGAAGTAAATGACGTTCTCGATTGAGCTACCGAATAGAACTGGAGTCGGCAATCCCGAGAAAATAGACGCCTCGGGTCACATTGTTCTTATTGGGGCGAACGGCTCGGGTAAAACTCGACTTGGTATATGGATTGAGGAACATCATCAAAACCGATACACCGTTCACAGAATAAGTGCGCAGAAGGCACTTGCCATTCCAGAGTTCGCAGAACTCAAAAATCTGGAGCAAGCCGAAAAGGATCTAATTTTTGGTCGCTCAGATGAACATGCCGCCGTAGCTCGAAAAATTCATGATCGATGGGGCGGAACACCCGCAACGTTTCTACTCAGCGACTACGACAAGTTGTTGTCACTTCTGTTTGCCAAGTCTTCAGAGCGTGATCGAAAGCACACGGAAAATACTAAACAATCTCAGAGCTACATCCCGGTCGCCGACTCCCCAATCGATACCATTGTAAAAATGTGGGGCGACATCATGCCCCATCGGGAAATTAAGTTTCTTGACGGAAAGGTTCTCGTCAAGAAAACCGATGAGGCCGAATATCACGGTAAAGAAATGAGTGATGGCGAGCGAGTCGCGTTGTATCTAATAGGTCAGTGCTTATGCGCACCGGACAACTCCATAATTATTGTGGACGAACCCGAGATTCACCTCCACAAGTCTCTGGTGGACAAGCTTTGGAATAAGGTTGAAGAGCTTTCCCAAACGAAGACAATTATCTACATCACACACGATCTGGACTTCGCGGCATCAAGAACGGATGCCAACAAAATTTGGATAAAGAGCTACAGCGGCAACAGCACTTGGACGTGGGACGAAGTTCCCACCGAGGAATCCCTTCCTGAGAACATGATTCTTGAAGTCATCGGTAGTAGGAAGAAGATTATGTTTTGTGAAGGCGATGCAGGAAGCCTTGATGTCACGATTTATCAGATCGCCTACCCAAACTATCACGTCATTCCTAGAGGTGGTTGTGAGAAAGTCATCGAGTCGACGAAGGCGCTAAGAAATAACGCTGCGCTCCATCACATGGATGCGGTTGGCATCATCGATAGTGACTACAGGGAGTCTGCCGAAGTTTCTTCCCTTTTGACTCATGGCATACAAACTATTGCAGTTGCAGAAATTGAAAACATATTCTGCGTCGAGTCGGCTGTAAGAGTTGTAGCCGAACACCTCACACACGATCCAAATCATGCGGTTGACAAAGTTACCCAATACATACGGTCCGCCTTAGCAAGTGAACTTGAGCTACAAATTTCCTGCATGGCGGAAAGGCGGATTCAATATTTGCTAGGAGCATTTTCTAAGTCGTCCAACGACAAACTGGGATTAACAAATGGACTCAACATCACTCTGGGCAGGATTGACGTAGATGTGATCTACAACGAATGCAAAGTCGAATTCGATAATGCTATCGCCTCCAATAGCCTGGACGAGCTTCTCCGCGTATATAACAGGAAGAGTCTTCCGGCCCGAATTTCAGGAATACTTGGGCTAGCAAATGGGGAATACAAGAAACTTCTCGTGAGACTAATGAAGGGTCCAAAGCGCCAAACCGTAGTTGCCGCGCTACAAATATATCTACCAACCTTGCCGTGAATTACCGAGGCCCAACCCATCATTCCACCGGACGCTGCGCGATAAAGCCGCGCAGCGCCGGTGAATTCAAACGTTGAACTAAATGGCTTCTCCTGGCAGTGATCGATTCAGGGACGAAGGTCGCTTGCTGGGGGTATGGCGATCGGATTCTAGCTTGTCAGTCATCGGTCCACCGACGCGAGGTCAGTGGTGCCGATTTAGTACCGACCAAAGGTCGTTGGTTTTTGCTCGCCACTGACCTTGCGTCAGTGGTAGCATGACTGAACGGCTAGCATGGCAACCCCCAAACTCTATTTCAAATGCTCTCCATCGACCTCGCGTCGATGGTAGCTCGACTCACAAAGCTAGTGAGGAGAAGAAACTGCGCAAACCAAATTCCCGGCAATACCAATTTTTAACACCCCAGGGTATGCCCGTCGTGCTGCATGCCGCGCTTGTCTCGCGACGTGGCTTCGTACTTTGCGTTGCTCTTTGTAACTTCGCATAGCGTGACTTAAGCCGGTCCGATTGTAACGATTCCTAAACACAAATTGTTTTCACCCTGTTCCGCACTTAACGATTAAAACACTTGCGCTATCTGTAACGGCAATCATCCTGAATTGTGTCGCCAGTCGAGTTGTTCTGACTGGCATAATTTACTTTCTGTTACAGGATTGGAAACCGGTTTATGACTCCTTACAAAAAGCGTGTCACTGCTTTCACAAAACGCATGGCTGAAGACATGCAACTTCGAAACCTCTCGCCAAGGACCATCGACGCCTACACCTACCACGTCGATCGATTTGCTATGAGGTTTGGAAAACACCCCGAAGAACTGGGGCTCGAACAAGTTCGAGACTTCCAGCTCTGGATGATCAACGAACTGCATTCCTCATGGAGCCAGTTCAATCAAGCCGTATGTGCACTGAAGTTCTTCTATACCGTCACTTGCCAACGTGATTGGATAGTCACTCATGTCCCCTACGGTCAACGACCTAAAACACTTCCCGTCGTTCTCTCCGGAGACGAAGTGGCTCGAATCATCGCATGTATCACCAATATGTGCCCATCTCGCCACGATTGCTGACGGAGTTGAGGCTCTACTGGCGGGATCAGCGTCCCAGCCAATACTTCTTCCCTGGCAAGACCGACGACACTCCTCTGAACAAGGCTGTTGTTCAGAAGGCATGCACCTTAGCAACGGCTCAGGCCGGAATCAAAAAGCATGTGACGCCTCATACGATGCGACACTCGTACGCGACCGGAATGCTGGAGGCCGGAGTCGACTTGATGGCCATCAGCAAGCTGCTGGGGCACAGCAGCTTCACAACGACGATGGTTTAGCTGCACTGTCGCCGCCAGCATTTGGGCAGCGCACCGAGCCCGATCGATTGGCTGCCAGTTCGCCAGTGCCCACGTTGGATCGACCCCAACTCTGGACAGCACACTCGAAGTCACGATTCCCCAGGCGACTTATTTCAAAGTCGTTTTTACTTTGCCCCAGCAACTGTCGTCGCTGGCTTTGGGGAACCGAAAGGTAGTCTATGACTTGTTATTCGAGTCGGCTTGGGAATCACTGCAAGCGAAGATCAAGAAAGAGCTAGGCATCCAAGCGGCTGGAGTTGCGGTCCTGCACACTTGGAACCAAAGACTGGGCCATCATCCTCACGTTCACATAATGGTTCCGGGCAACGGTCCGAGCCGTGATGGCAAGCGATGGGTTGCCTGCCGGATGGAATGGTGTCGCAAGAGCAAGGGAAGATCAATCTCGAAGAGTCAGGCTACATAGCGGACTTGATTGGCGAGCTGCGACTAAAGGATTGGGTAGCGTTTATCGAGGGTCCACCTCTCATAAAACAAAGACCGACGGAGCGTCACGTACTTAGGACAAGAATAGCCAAGAAGTAACGAATTCGAAGGCCAGCTCCCACTCGATGGGAGGTGGAAACCTTCGACACGAAGTCGCCCAGCCGCCAGCCAAACTAGGGGAAGCGGCCAGTCTGAAGCCAAAAGCTTCTTGAAAGAAGCTTAAGTAGGGATAGTATCCGCAAGTAGCACGGATTCTGTATACTGTCCAATGCAAACTAGGCGAAGCCACACAGTTCAACGGACGATCTATTCCACCGTTCCGCTTCGCTCCAGAAGGAATAGATCGTTATTCGTTGCGGTAACTCACCTTGCAATTTAGATGGCAGAAATATTGAGGGCAGAAAAATTATCTAGGTAATCCATCTTTTTGCCCTCCATTTTTCTGCCATTTCTCATCCGTTAGATCTAGTTTTATTGGTTGGCCGGAATGGATT
>JAYVPE010000164.1:0-8039 GCA_043757575.1 Pirellula sp. | reverse complement strand
ACCGAATTAGCATTGAAAGTACGGTGATTTGGATTGGGAAAGATAGCGAGTCGCAATCGAACGAGTATCTGGAAGAGTGCAATACGCATCAATGCGGTGAATGATCGGCCTATCCTTTCTCGATTAATGGGAGTCGAAACAGAGTACGCGATCCGTTGCAAACAGAACGCAACGTCTGCGGGAGCAGCCCTGAATTTCGATAGGTTGGCGGCGAGTCTTGCATGCACAACCCCGATTGCTCCTAGCTTTCGAAACCCATACCGTTTATTCCTTGCAAATGGGGGATGCATTTCGCTTGAGACCGGGGCTTCACCGAGCATGGCGCACGCAATGTTGGAATCAGCGACTCCGGAGTGCCATAGTCCTCGCGAGCTCTTAGGTTATCAAATTTCGATGGAAAAACTTCTTTCCGAAGTCGTAAGCAGTACCTTTGCAGAGCAAGACGCACATCTGTTAAAGGGAAGTGCAGACGCTCATGGTCATACCTACGGCCAGCATGAGTCTTACGAGATGAGCATTGCCAAAGGGCCCATGCTAATTTGCTGGCGTCTCGGATTGTTGCTCATGCTGCCAGCCTTAATTTCCTACCGATTCCTTGCGGCACTTTGTTTTATCCTGATCTGGCTGGCCAGTGAAGTGATCCACTCGATCGGGCGAGCCGCGCGCAGCATTCGCAAGTTTGTTTTTAGAATGGATGTGTCGAAGCAGAGTGCACATGTGAAATCGAAAAACATACATTCAAGTTCAATTGCACCATGCTGGGTCTCGTTGTTTGCTGCTGGACTTCGCATCCTGCATTTGCCTCTCGCGATCATGCTTTGGACGAATATCTATTGCTTTGCACTTAGACCTCAACGTCGATACCTTTCGGCATTCCTTGCGTCACGCTGTATTGTGGACGGTGCGGGTTACCTGGATAAAGAGAACCGCTTTTGGGTCAGTGCTCGAGCTTCAACCATCAATTCCGTTATCGGATTCGGCAGCTATGGTCGTTCCTGTCCATTGTTCCGTTGCGATTCGTGGCTTCGTGGACTATGCGTTGGGCCAGTATGGTCGCTTGGAAACTACGTCCAGCTCTTTGGGATGAGACAACGGGTTGAGATTGCGATTGGCGACTCTGGAATGTGCGAGCAATCGCAATATGTACGATTAGGGTCAACGGCACTCGTTCTAGACTTGGTTGAGAGAGTCATTCCCACTGTCCCGCTTCTGAAAAACCCAGTCGAAGCGATTGGCCGATTTGCCAGAGATTGGATGTTGCTAACGAGTGTGCCAGACCGTACACAACGAAAATGGACTTCGTTGGATATACAACATGCTTACGCAGCCGCAGTACGACAGATGTTGCAATCCAAATCCAGTGTTCCGATCGAGGCTTGGAAGATTCTCGATCAATGGCAGTCCACTCTGAACCAATTGCATCCAACAGACGATGAATCCAATCTGCCTCGCGCCATGTTAGGACGAATCGATTGGCTCAGCAAACTCTGGTTGTTGCATCAAACGAACAAGGATGCGACCTGGCAAGCTCGCAAAAAAATTGACCTCCGCTACCACGAATTGTCCAGTAAGGGGTACCACCGACGACTGAACGAAACACTGGAACTTGCCCCGATACTCAATCCATTTGAGATTTCGCGTTCTAAACGCACGCCCCCGGTGGGATCGCCCGCTGCCCAGCGAGGCTATTTGATTCGAGAATTTGCGGGCTCTGAATGCAACCTGCATGTCGATTGGACTCACGCCGAATTCGTCTTCGACGGAAAGAAACGTAAAGTCCAGTTTTAGAACAACCATGTCTTTCGCTTCAATCGTCATCGCCCTACCACTTCTTAACAATCACGCTCAGACTTGGCAAATCTCTTTCAAGGCAAATAAGAACTTTGTCGATGAAATCAGTTGATGTCATTCGAAACCGTTATCGCATTGCACATGGATGTGCTAAACAGCAAAACATCCAATGCTCTTCAATTTTCTTCAGAAACCAATCGGTATCGTCACGCTCCTTGGTTTAGCGGTGGGTGGCCCCTACGTAGCCTTTGAGACCGACGCTGGGATTCAGTTGCGTCAATCGCTGGTGAGTCGCTTGGCTCAGTCGCCAAATGCGGAAAGAAGTGCACCGTCCCGTTCCGAATCATCGGATCCGTATTCTCTCGTTTCGGCCAGTGTTCCAAACGGTTCGCGATCCGCTACTCCTACTATTGAAACTAGATCGGGTCCCGCTGCACTAGTACCTGGAGGCACCGATCAGCTTTGGGACTATACGCTCGGCACCCCTACGCTTTACCAGATTCAACAGCAACCGAACGGGGCAGTTGGAGGCGGAATCGTTAACGACCTGCGAGAAGTACTTCGGTTTGACATCGTACCTGGTTGGTTGCCCCAACGCTTCGCTCGCGTTTCGACGGTTACGTCCAATGTCCAAATGGACGGGTTACGAGTTCCGCTCATAACTGGAACACAACCTAAAGACATTGCAGGTACGCTTACCTACTATTTTGACGCGAGTCAGACTTTGAAGCGTATTAACCTTCATGGACTAACGGGGGATCCCTCGCAACTCGTCAATTTGATGGTCCAATACTATCAGCTTAATCCCGAACCAAGTTTGGGTGGGAAACTGTACACCACGCGGTGGAACAATCGCATCACCAGCGTAATGCAAATCGCTCCCGCACCCATTATTTACGCAGGGGCCGATCATTCCAAGTACATTATTTTCCTCGAACTGAACCAGCCTTCGAACCAGTACGGTCTAAGCCAAGAGGCCAGTGAAATCCTACGCACCTCTGAAGCTACACAAAGATGGTAGGTTAGTGCTGGAGCCCCCATGCAAACGGGTCTTGCTCGTCGATGATAACTTTTACATCAGCATTGACAAACGCCCGGCCCGTGATGCTAGGAGAAATATGCCCAGACTGCCGATTGAGCCATCGGAAGCTCCCTCGAAATGTACTTCCGATGATACTTTCTTGAACCCATTCATCTCCTTCTGCAAGCTTTCCATCTGCTGCTAAGCATGCAAGTTTAGCGCTGGTGCCAGTCCCGCATGGCGAACGATCGTACATGCCGCCAGGGCACAATACAAAACTTCGTGAACTGCCAGAATCAGTCTTGGCTGGGCCAAAAATTTCAACGTGATCCACTTCTGGAAAGTGTTGTCGACATGAAGCGAGAATTCGACTTGATAGTTCGAGCAATTCAGAAACAGGACGGTCAAGGTCATAGCCACAAGGTGACGGAACCAAACAAAACCAGTTCCCAGCATAAGCAATGTCTGCTTGAAATTTCCCTATTCCCGCCACACTCAATTCAAATCCGGCATGTAAACGATAGCTTGGAACGTTTTCGATCGTAACGCTGGCGTCGGAATGCAAAATCGCGCTGACGATTCCGGCTACCGTTTCGAAGCGATGTACACCGGTTCTCAATTTGCCAAGATAGGCCAACGTCGCCACGACCCCAATCGTTCCATGTCCGCACATACCCAAGTAACCAACATTGTTAAAGAAGAGGATGCCGCAATGGCTTTCGGAATCGCGCGCTGGTATCAAATAAGCGCCCACCATCACTTCTGATCCGCGTGGCTCATTGACGATGGATCGCCGATAACAGTCGTGGTTTTCTCGCATATTCGTAAGTTGCTCTGCAATGGACTCGCCTTGTAGTCGAGGGCCTCCGTCGACTATCGTTCTAGTCGGTTCACCCCCGGTGTGTGAGTCAATTACCCGAAAAGTGCGCATGCTGGACCTTGGTTTTTTGTTGTACAACCGGATTTGTTTTGTAAGATTGTAGGAACTTATGTCGCGACGTTGGTGGACCAAGCGATCTCAACGGCACGGAAGATCGGTGTGGTCGAAGTGGACATGGGCCATACACTAGGCAGTGAAATTGCAATCGTCAGCGGGCAGAGCCGCTGCCCCACTTTTCGCTGCCGCTAAAGTTGTGAATAGGATCTTGGCAGCAAGTTAATCTTGTGTATTTTCGAAACAGCCCCAGCATACTTTTCAACGACTTTTAGCTTCGCCCAATCCGGATGGTCTTGGAATTTTTTCCAGCATGCATCGCGATGGTCTGCATTGTCATATACGGTCATGTAGGTCAAATTTGGCATCTTATCTCCGACCAAAGCCTGACCAAAGAAAACGGGTTGGATTCCGCAAGCGAGGAAAATAGGCACTTCGCCACTGTTGAACATGTCGACCTTTTGGGCGCCCATGCGTTCCGTCGGACTTTCGTAAACTCGCATTTCGAACAACCGATCCTTGTTCGCGATTTTTTGTGTCGGTACGGCTAACTTGGGAAAGCAATTGAATGCCAAAAGCATTTCACTTCGCATTCGGCTATAGACAGGTTTCTTGATATCCGTTTCAAGATAGGTTTTTCCGTCTTTTAGGAACAACTCATCTTTTCCCAATGCATCCAAGACGGAAGCGACTTGACCTGGTCCGACGAGGGGAATCAAGAGAAACATGGACGTTTTTCCGTCGACGGGAGCCTCTGTCGCAAGTGCTCCCACGTTTTCGATCCCCAACCGATTAAGCGAAGGAATCAAGGCCTTTCCCAAGAAAGCATCGAGTTCGCCAAGTCTAGCGACATCGATTCCTTGGTATTCAATCAACTCGTAGTATTGGTTTGTAATCGATTGCGACATGGCCACGGGTATCGAAAGTGTAGCGGAGCAAAAAAACACAAACGCGGTAAGCAACTGTTTCATCATGGGTGGAACTTTCTATTGAGATCTATGAATTCCGTCGAAGAGGAGGGGTAGGACAAATAGATTAATGATCGTCGCAGCGCCCAAACCGAAAAGAATGACAATCGCCATTGGGTATTCAATTTCTTGGCCCGGCAAATTTCCAGTGTATACCAACGGAGCGAGCGCAAGAGCTGCCGTCAACGCTGTCATTAGAATGGGTGCTAGTCGCTCCTCGGCACCACGAAGGATAAGCTCCCTTCCATGTTTCACGCCTTCAACTTCGTTCAAGTGGCGATAGTGACTGATCAGCATAATCGCGTTGCGAGCTGCGATACCAATGACAGTCACGAATCCAACTAACGATCCAAGCGACAGGATACCGCCACTTGCGAAAACACCTAATACACCACCCAAAATCGCGAGCGGAAGCATTCCCAACATGAGCAACACTAATTTCCAGGATTGAAAATCCACGTACAAGATTATCGTAATCATTAGGATGGCTGCCACGGACAATAGCAACAGACGTTGTCTCGACGTGCGAGCTTCAGCATACTCACCGAGAAACTCAGGATGGTAACCTGTTCCAAAGGTCACGTTCTTTAGTACTGCGGCTTCGATTTCTTTTGCAACCGTTCCTAAGTCGCGACCGGCAACATTGCATGTTACGTCCAGTCGACGCGATGCTCCTTCGCGTTTGATTTCGTTGGGAGCGGGAACAATCGTGACATTAGCGACACTGCTCAACGGCACCTGAGCCCCGGAGGGAGTATCAATCATCAGTTGCTGCACTGCAGTTGGGTCACGATGAGCATGATCTTTGCCTCGCACAAAGACCCCAAAGATGCCTTGGTCGCGATAGATCTCACCAACTTGTGTGCCGTTAATCAAGGTCGATACATTTCTCATTAACGCGGCAGGTGTTAATCCAAACAGCGAAGCTACCTCCGGGCGCATTTCAATAGAAATCTGCGGCACCAAAACCTGTGGCTCAATTTTGAGGGTCGTGACCCCTTCAATCGGTTTGATTTGCGAAGAAACGTCCGCGGCAATGGAGCGCAATCGATCCATGTCGGGACCATAAATGCGAACGACGATCGCTGCACTTGTTCCAGTGAGGACTTCTTTTATCCGTTCCTTGAGATACGTGAGCAGATCGCGATACAGGCCTGGGTAGCCATCGACAACACTTTGCACTTTCGCAACCGTCGTGTCGTAGTCCTGTGTTTCATCGATACTGATCCATAGCTCGGTAAAATTTGGACCAACAACTTCATCGGCTACTGTCGCGCGCCCGATGTGGGATCCGAAATTTCGGACACCTGGGACAGCCATCAGTTCTTTACTCGCTCGAGTGGTGATGCGGTCCATTGCATCAATTCCGATCCCGGGCTTCTCAACCCAGTGCATCAAGAAATCGGTCTCGCGAAAGTTGGGCATCAATTCTTCGCCGAGCCATGGAACCGTGCAAGCAATTGCAGCGAACACGAAAGCAAAGCCCGTCAGAGTAACAATCTTCCAATGAAGCAGCCTTTCCAAAAAAGCACGGTACCATCGCTTTAGAATTCGAACTACGGGGCCTTCTCGATGGCGCATACGTGCCGTCGAGGGGAGTAATAACAGTGACATCGCAGGTGTTACCGTAAGTGCTACAACGAGTGAAGCTAAGATCGCAAGAATGTAGGACGCGGCCAACGGCCGAAAGAAAGAGCCGGAAAGGCCTTCAAGAAAGAACACAGGCAGGAAGGCTAATACCACAATGATCGTTGCGTATACTACGGCGCTGCGGACTTCCATCGACGCATCCAGGACAATTTGAAAAGCAGGGCTTGGATGCTGGGCTGTCGCATTCAAACGCAATCGTCGCATGATGTTTTCAACGTCAATAATCGCGTCGTCGACGACCTCTCCTAGTGCGATGACCAAGCCAGCTAACACCATGGTATTGACGGTTCCACCTCGCCAGTACAAAACCAAGATGGCCGCGATCAAAGAAAGGGGAATGGCCATCGCGCTGATCAATGCGCATCGCCAGTCAAAAAGAAAGACTAACAACACGCAGACCACCAAGATGCATCCGAGCAGCATCGAATGGCTAAGGTTCGTTAAGGAACGTTCAATAAAGGTAGCCGGACGGAAAATGGTCGTATCGAATCGTACTTCACCCATGCCGGGCTTGAGTTCCGCCATCGCCTTTTCAACGCCGCGCGTCACGTCGAGCGTATTTGCCCAAGGCTGCTTTTCAACGATCAATAGTAAGCCTGGTTGATTGTTGATGATCGCATTGCCAATGGGCGGTGCGTAATCAATCACAATGTCCGCGACATCTCGAATGCGGATCGGGCTACCCCCTGAACTTGCGATAGTTCCCGCCGAATTTGTAAGGGAAGTAGAGAGAGTTCCGGACCGAAGCGAATTGCTAGGGACTGTGCTATTCGAGCCTGATCCGCGAAATGCCAACACCATTTCACCAAGTTGTTCTGGTGTGTAGACGGCAGGAACATGTCGCAGCGCTATGCGTTGGTTCGGCGTGTCGACAAAACCACCAGCTCCGACAGCAGTCGCATCGCGGACCGCTTGCATCAAAACGTCGAGCGTTACTCCGTTAGCTCTTAACCGGTCGGGATCCGCGATAACTTGCAGTTGCGGATCCTTCTCCCCCCAAACTGCGACATTTGCTACGCCACTGACAGACATTAAACGTGGCCGGATTGTCCACTTCGTGAGAACCGTCATATCCATCTGATTTTTCGTGTCCGACCACAACCCAATTTTCAAGCAACGACTAAGCGACGACAGGGGCGGAAGGATTACGGGTGGACGGGCCACTAGTGGCAATTGAGCTGCGACCAACGTAATGCGTTCCTGAACAAGTTGCCTGGCCATCAGCAAATCCGTCCCATTTGCAAAGATAAGCCGAACGCTTGAAAGACCTAGCACGGATTTTGAACGGACCGCTTTGACGAACGGGATTCCATTGACTGCGTTTTCGATCGGTACGCTAATGAGGCTCTCGACGTCTTCGGTCGAAATCCCAGGCGCCTCGGTTTGAATCTCAACCAGCGGTGGCGCAAACTCAGGAAATACGTCCAGCGGAATCGAATCGGTAGTACGAACACCGACAATGATCAATCCGATCGCGATCATCACGACGATCACGCGGAATTGTAGAGATGCTCGAATAAGCCAACTCATAATATAGTTTGCCTATTTTCCTGATCCGAATTCAGTGCCAAACAATTCAGCAGCACCATCGGCCACGACCATCGTGCCAGCGTTTGGCCCTTTTTGAAGGATAGCTTCAGAGCCGTCAAACCAGAGCACGGTGACTCGCTGGCGC
>JAYVPE010000163.1:0-8062 GCA_043757575.1 Pirellula sp. | reverse complement strand
AAGCTAGCTGACTGGTATTTGGCGTCGAGTGAATCGGATAACAGTGCTGATATAAAAATGTCCATCCTGGTTCGTAAACACGCAACGTCTGATCGTTAGTCGTTCTAGCCACTCGCCCAAAAACAGTTGGACATGTGGTCGATTTTTTTCCAATTGAGCAAGTGGCTTTCGGCACGCGCTTTGCTTTTGCCAAGAATTTAGTTTTTACTAAATAGCCCCCCACAAGGAAACTTGAAATGAGATACTTTTCGATTGCGATTTTGATCGCCGCGTCGTGCGTTGGTTGCGATCAATCCTATCGTGCGTCAAATGATACTTCAGCTAAACAGCCTGGGACCAAAACCATGGTGGATAGAGACAACACGGCTGTTAACAAACGGGATCGCGACACTGCCGCGAAAACACCCTTAGACCAAAATGAAAACAAATTAGACATTGGCATCACAGCCGATATTCGAAAGCGCGTTGTTGGTACGAAGATGTCAATCAACGCTCACAACGTCAAGATCATTACACAGGACGGGAAAGTTACTCTTCGTGGTCCTGTGAAAACTGCTGACGAAAAGAATCAGATCGAAGAAATTGCTTGCTCAGTTGCGGGCGAGAAAAACGTTGATAGTCAATTGGAAGTGGAACAAACCCCCTAATTTTGGTTAATACCAAAGGAGTTGAATTATGGCTAACGCCGTATTTTGTACAGTTAAAACATCAAGTCAAGCCAAAGCCATTGTTGATCGTTTGAAGGCAGCGGGCTTTACCTCAAGTGATATTTCGGTCCTCATGCCCGATAAAGAAGGTACCAAGGATTTTGCTGTCGACAATCAGACAAAGACTCCTGAGGGAGCGGCTACCGGTGCAACCACTGGTGCGGTACTTGGAGGCGGATTGGGATGGTTAGCCGGTATTGGCGCACTTGCCATTCCCGGGGTTGGCCCCCTTATCGCCGCCGGACCGATCATGGCAGCACTTACCGGTGCGGCTGTCGGCGGAACTCTTGGGGGAGTCACGGGCGCTCTGATTGGGATGGGAATTCCCGAATTCGAGGCAAAACGCTACGAAGGCAAGCTTAAGGGTGGAAACTGCCTTATCTCGGTGCATTCCGAAGACTCACTCGAAACTGAAAAAGCAAAGAAAATCTTTGAAGCAGCTTCGGCTGAAGATATTTCGACATCGAGAGAAGCTTCCGTTAGCGGACGTTCTGTTTCGAGATAATCAAAAATTAGTTAAAAAGGCGATCGGTGAGTTGACTTATACCTGAGTAGACTAAGACCATTGTCCCGATCGAAACGCTTGGATGGGACGATGGTCACGTCGGAAGACAGCTTGCAGCTTGTCGGTCGCCTAAGAGAATATTGGCAAATGTTTAAACGCGTTTATAAGGAATGAAAAAATGACGACGACAGAGGAAATTCAAGGGAGCTGGAATCAATTGGCTGGCGCTGTATTGAGTAAATACTCTCAGGTAACCGGAAACGATTTGGCAAACATCCAAGGGAATGTTCAACAGCTAGCAGGCTTGATACAAAAGAAAACAGGCAAAGCTCGTGAAGAAATAGAAGAGTTTCTTAAGACCGCCTCGTCGACAACCGCGAGTACCGTTGGAAAAATCTCCGAAGCAGCAAATGACCTTGCAAGTAAAGCCTCGGATACCATTCGCGATGGTTATGACTACGCGCGAGATGCTTCGCGCGATGGTCTAAAAGCGGCCACGGAAACGGTTCAACAGCGTCCAGCCGAATCGCTCTTATTGGCAATGGGCATTGGAGTTGTCGCAGGACTAATTATTGGTGCTTCCCTATTCGGACGACGTTATTAAATCGACGTCTAAAACAAAAATGGCCCGTTCTCTCCATCGAAAATTCGGCTGAGTCTAGATCGAGGCATGCCAGTTGCAGTTAGGTCGACCGAAAAGTCTTAGGCTATTTTCGCTTAAGACATCGTAAGTTTCATGTTCGAGACTGAGGCTATTGCTTTGCAACACTTACTGTACGTTCCAATTGAATGCCGAAGGCAGCAATTCTATCTCGAACTTTACCGCGGGTGATCCCTAGGATTTCTGCCGTTCTGGACTGATTTCCACCGGCCACATCGAGGACCTTAGCAAACAATTGACGTTCCATGTGTTCCAGTACTTCGGCGTAAAGATTGGTTGACCCAGCCGCAAGTTTTTCATCGATGAATTTGAAAAGTTGAAAATCATCGCTAAGTGCAGGCAACGCATCCGCCACGATTTGCTGCGTGAGATGACTTGATTCGCTACTCTGTGCCTGCGTTGTTTCGATTGGAATCGAGGGATCAATGGGGATTACGCTTGAGGATTGAACTAAATCCGAAATCACATTCGATTGTCCGCAAACGAATGGTGGCAAATTATCTGCACCGATGACAGTTCCAGTGGTATTGATCATCGATTGGCGAACTACGGATTGCAGTTGCCGAACATTACCCGGCCAATCGTATTTTAGTAGGAATTCATAAGCCGCTGGAGCTATCCCCTGAATGTCTTTCTTTCCCATCTCAGACTTCGCGCGTCTCAGGAAATACTCGAGTAAAAGCGGAATGTCCTCCCGTCGTTCTTTCAACGGCGGAAGGTCGATCGTGAAGCCGTTCAATCGATAGAGCAAGTCATCGCGAAATTCATTTTGCTTTACCATTTGTTCGAGAGGACGATTGGTGGCGGCGATGATTCGTACGTTGGTGGTAACCAATTCGTTTCCACCAACGCGTTCAAACTTTTGCTCTTGAAGCAGTCGAAGCACTTTGCCTTGAATGATCGTGGACATGTCACCAATTTCATCTAAGAATATCGTACCACCGTCGCACTGTTCGAACCGCCCAATTCGGCGGCGTTCCGCTCCAGTGAACGCCCCTTTTTCGTGCCCAAATAGCTCGCTCTCAAGCAACTGATCCGGTATAGCTGCACAGTTGACAGCCACGAAAGGCATATTCGCTCGGTCGCTGTGCTGAACCAATGCGCGAGCAACCAGCTCTTTTCCGCAACCACTTTCTCCCCGAATAAGGACTGTTACATTCTCGGCCGCGACCCGACCAATCGATTTATAGACTTCTATCATCGCCTTGGATTTCCCTACGAACCGCTCACCTCCCGATTCGCCCTCTCCGACCTGAAAGGCTACTGGCTCATCCATCATGCGTCGAGCTTTGATTGCGCTGAGCGTCAGACTTCGAATTTGTCCGATATCGATGGGTTTCGACAAATAATCGAACGCACCAGACCTCATCGCTTGGATCGCCGTCTCGCTTGACGTGTCACCAGTAATGAAGATAACCGGCAGCTTACGATCAATGGCTCGAATCTTTCTAAAAAGTTCCAGACCGTTATGATTCGGTAGGAAAACATCGAGCAAAACGACCGATGGCTTTTCGGATTCCAGCAATTCCAGTCCGATGTCTCCGTCCGCCGCCGGAATCACGGAGATCCCGAAATGTCCATTCAAGCCACTTGCGACAACATGGCGAACAGATCGGTCATCATCAATAATTAGTACTTTGGTCAATCCAACACTCCCATGGCAAGAATTTTTCGCCCTGCTATTTTTAACCCTTAGCGTTGTTAAATCTAGGGTTGATATATGCCATACTCCTGTTTTTCCTCCAGTTATGATTTAATGTTTTTCGTCCGCCGTAGCGGCAAACTTCAAAATGGAATTGGTCGGTACGCTTGCCTACTGGTCGAAAACCGCGTTAATTGCAGCGAAATAGTACAATCTCTGTTAATTTCTTCGAGGAGCTGAATGAGTTATTCGAGGAGCTGTAGGAGTTATTGCGATTAAGGCTGTGGAGAAATACAGTCTTTATTGGCACGCCAATTGCCGGAGGTAGGTATTCCGCGGACAACACATCCATTTCTCCAAAATCTTGCAAAGACAACCAAAGCCATGTTTCAAATTGACGAGGAACGAGCACTGCTGGCGTTGGACGGGAATCGGCATTTGTTGATGGAGTTGGCAATCATGTTTAGCGAAGACGTTCCTCAGATCTTGCAAGAACTTAATACCGCCATAGGCAATCAGAATGCATCGCAAACGCAATCCGCCGTTCATAGCTTAAAAGGACTTGCATCCACATTTTATGCGAAGCGGACCGTTGATCTTGCACAACGCCTGGAGGACTCAGCCGCACACGGCAAACTGGAAATATTTCGCGAAGGGGAACTGGAAAAACTTGAAAAGTCCATTCAGTCCGTCATACAAGAATTTGTTGAACGTGGATGGGTTGACGAGTCGAAATCGAAGCCTTGAAATGAACATTCTTAAAAAAATGGTTTACCTATTTCCGCGATTAGCCATTCAAGCGGCGTTAGATCAAACCCGAATGGCCATATCAGTGCTTTCGTGAACTACGTCGATTGACTCAAAAACCTGCGCTACCAACCGCAACTCCGAATTGCGACCAAGCAGGCAGGCACTGTACGATTAAATTATCAATCGATTACGTTATCTTGCATTCGATAACTCTGCACGAATCTCGCCAATGAGACGTTCGATTTGGTCCAGTTTGGATCGAATCGATTGAGGTGTCCCCCTTGGGTTTTCATATTGGTTCGTCGAGTTCAAGAACGCCTCTCCAGTCTGACCATTTCGAAGATAGACAATCGTCGTGGGCCCGTTATTGGCTTGCGAAAGGTATGTACTAATATCCTCGGAGCGGCCGACTGGATTGCCATTGATGCTGACAATCTGATCGCCAGCCCGCAACCCTGCCCGGGCTGCGATGCTGTTGGTCACGAGCGATGAAATGAAAACGCCATTGTTTCTTGTTCCGAAGGACCATCCGAGTTGGCTTGGGTTTGAGCCCGATTGCGGCGATGATTGATGAATCGTGACGATTTTTCCGTTCCGTAGAACTTGCAGATTTTGATTAGTCTGAAGGAAGGAGTTGGCGGAGTTCAAGTCCCGAATAGGCATTCCATTGCTATCAACGAGTTGGTCGTTTGGAAGAATTCCCATCCCGCGCATCTGAGAATTGATGTCGTTTCGAAATCGAATCGTCCCATCTTGTCCAACAGCAGCATGATCGTTGAGGTTGGCTCGCAAGAGACCCAACAATTGTGCCCCGACCGATGTTCCTGCTCCTTGCTGATTGTTAAAGATTGGTTGCGAGCCACCTTGCAAGGGCGGAGCTACGACTTGGCCGTTCAATTGCGTACGTCCTTGAACCTGGACATTGGAAGGGGGATTTTGTCCACCCGGCAGATCGGGCTGAATAGCATTTTGAATTTGCTCCCGAATCACTCCTCGCAGTCCTCCACCCTGATTGGAGGATTGACCGCCATCGTTAGCGCCACCCCCTTGTCCTCCGAGCAAGCCTCCTAGAATGTCCTGACTCCACGAGAAACTGGAGATGCAGGACGTCATGGCAAATACGGTGCAAAAAACAAATCTCTTCATGATTTCACGTGCTTTCTGACTATCGAGTAAAGGGGTCGTCTTCGAAAATCGCGCATTTCGGCATGAAAATGACAACAAATGATTTCGAAGCCAAAACTAAAAACGCACTTTCCGTGCCAAAACTAAAATCCGCTTCGCATATTGCGTATGCACTACTAATGCGTGCAAATCGACTGGTGGCATCAAAACTGCTAGATTTCTTATCGGTCGATGGCTCCTCATCCGATGGACCGACCGATATTTGCTTCAAAAGCCCCTGCTGTCGAACTAAACAGGAATTGTTACGGAATGAGAGCCGCATCCAACATACATCCATTTCTATTTCATGGAGCAAAGGAAGTCTCCAAACTCCTCTCGATCTGGATTATTTTTGGAGTGTGTTCGGCGCAGTCATCGGACGATGCATCCACTACCAGTAAGCAACTAGGTGTATTGAAAGTACAACGAGAACAAATCTCGTCACAAATCGCAATCAACGGTGACATCGCCGAAACGAACGGTCCTCTCAAGGCTCTCGATTCAATTCTAGCCCAGCATCAATCTAAATTAAACGAGCTTGCAGGAATAAACCAACAATTGCAGGAAGCGAAACTGCAACTGGAAAAATTGGAAAAATATGATCCCGACGAAAAGAAACCCTATTCGTTTCTTAAGCTGGAAGCGCTTCGGACCTTACTCGAAAAAGAACAGGTGAATGAGGAACTTCTCAAGACCGAATCGAAAGCTGCAGGCAAACTAGTTGACGGTGCCAAAGAAGAATTCACCGAAAAGGAAAAAAATTCCAATACCGTTCGAACACAGAAAAGTGACAAGTCCGATAGCCCTTTAAAGAACGAGGCAGCAGACTTTAATTTGGCTAAGGCAAATTTAGGCCTGCGAAAGACGGTGTTGGAACTTTTAAAGACTCGACAGGCACTTTGCGTCATAACGCAAAAACAGCTCAAGACGAAGATTGAAGTGTACGAGAAGGGAGTTAAGTTCTCCGTCGACGATCGAGAGACGATAATCTCGCAGTTGAAAAAAGAACACTTATCGTGGTTGTCGCAGAAACGCGAATCAGAATCGCGAATCCAACGTTTGATCATGCTGGAGTCGAACCTAACGACTAACGCTACAAATACTCGCAATTTATCCGAATCCCTATTGATCGGTGAATCGATCGACATCTATCAAACTTTGGAAGCATTCTTTAGTCAGATCGCCGACACATTGGAAGAGGCTCAATTGCAATGGAAATCTCGCTTTGAATTGCAAAGTTCAGAACGCACCAACCTTAAAACCCTTAAGGAATGGAAATCTAGTCTTGACGATCTGCTTGATAGGATCGATGCCTACGTTTTGGCAATCCATCGAAAACGAGATTCGTTTCGGGATACGATGGAACCATCGCAAGTTGAGAATTCCGAACTGCGGGGTCAAGATGCCATACAAGCTAAATGGGACGCTCAAAAATTCTTGGATGGTGCCAGCGCTAAAATGGTGGACCAATTGCAGACGATCAAGTCACCCCTCGTTCGATTTCGCAAGGAAATTCGAGATAGCATCGCTAAGTCAACCTCACTTTGGAATTCAAGTCCCACCGAGTTTGTGAGGGAAATGCTGTCGTACGAAGTCGCAGAAGTAGACGAAAAAGGGATTCCCATTTCGAGGGCTATATTCCTAGTCTTTTTAATTGCGGCAGGCATTTATGCGTCGTTTCTCGCAAGCAAGTTGGTTGGAAGGTACGTGTTTCCAATCCTAGGGGTGAAGCCGGGCGTCGCTGTCGCTTTGCGTTCGATTTTTCGCTATTTATTTTGTATCGTGTTTGGGATAGTAGCCTTTAAGCTAATGGAAATTCCGTTGACGGCCTTCGCATTCCTGGGAGGTGCCGCTGCCATCGCAGTAGGATTTGGAAGCCAAGACGTCATGAACAATTTCATGAGCGGAGTGATACTGTTGACAGAGCAACCGATTCGAGTTGGAGACGTAATCCTGTTGAGTGAGAATCAGTGCATTGTAACTCATATTGGATTGCGTAGCACCAGGCTGCGCAACTATCAAAATTATGAGCTGATTGTCCCGAATACATTGCTTATCGAAAAGCTAGTAACCAATCTCACTTTGAGTGACAATTTGATTCGAGTCGCGGTCCCCTTGGTCGTAGATCGAACCGAAGCGATTCAGGAATCGATGCAATTGATCATTTTGGCGCTCAAGAAGGAAAGCCGCATACATCAAACCATGGAGCCAATCGTTTTGCTCAAGGAGGTCGATACTTATTATCTCACGTTCGAAGTGCACTTCACGATCGAGTTTACCGATCCGATGGAGAGCCTCAATGCGCAAAGCAACATTCTTGCAGTGATTGGACAGCTCTTTCCGTCGAACAGAAATAAGTCAGTGGAGGATAACGAAGATATGGAAGGCTCGGACGCAACAACCTTTGCGGAAAGGGGTGACCCTGGAAAGTTGTCTCGGATCCAACTAGAACGGGAAATTAAGAAACTCCAGGCTGTATTGGTTACTAAAAAGTAGCATTTTTCAATCCCCCTTTGCTTCCCAATCGATCAGATTGCTTCTTCTGCATTCGACTAGGCTGACAATGCGACAAGCGGCTTAGCTTGTTCGTCCACTAACGCGTGATTTTCCTAAAACAAAGGAGCTTTGCCAGA
>JAYVPE010000162.1:0-8103 GCA_043757575.1 Pirellula sp. | reverse complement strand
ACTTTTGCCCTTTGGCACACCTCGAGTGTAATCGAAATCGATCAAGTCGATGACGGGGATTTTTGCAATCGTGTTCAAGGGAAGGTGGTCGTCTTTGATTTCATAGCCCACATTTGGCTTGAACTCCTTTATCTTCAGCTCCCTCGCAATCCCCCAGACCTCATCAACAAGCGGTCGTGCAAACTTAAAGGAATTTTGTTCGTAAAAAAGCTGTAGATCTGCGTCCCCGATCATGTCAACTAGGATCCCGCATCGAAATCGTGGGCTGTTTGAGTCATCGACATAAGACTGCGAAAAATGAGTAGAACCCAAGAAATAGGGATCTCGCGGCTCATCGTACACCAGTTCTTCGGCATCGAAAAAGATCAGATCGACGCCAACCTTCATTGGAAGACTTTGCAACGCATGCCCTAGCTCCATGAACAATGCCGTCCCGCTTCCACCATCATTGGCTCCGACAAATAATCCTTTGGGATTCCTGGCGTCGTTGACTGGAAAGGGCCGTGTATCGTAATGAGTGCAAAGGAAAACGCGTTCTGCATTGTCTGGATTCCAACTCACTATGAGATTCTTGACCTCTACTTTGGCACCGGTTTCGGGATGCCTAGTTTCGAACGTTTGCCAACGGACGCTTCCTCCCAACTTGGTGAAGTGCTCCTCGAGCAACTCCTGTTGCTTTCGCATCCCGTCGGTGCCGGTAACTCTAGACCCAATGTCGCATATTTTCACCAAATAAGAAAACGCTCGCTTTGGGTCGAGCGATGATTTTGCGTTCGACTGGCATACGGCAACATTTCCTAGTCCCAGAAGAGCAATCATGCTGAGGACGGTCGCGGTCAGAAGAGAATTGTTGCGCAATGGATGGCTCGTTCTCTGTCAGGAAAAAATGCGGCATCCTGCCGCTTGAACTTGATCCTTCAATATCGGCATTGTTTGCGCGTTTCCTTCTTCTGTCAATCAGTCGAAAAAACATTTATTGGAATACCGCCAATGCTTTCTAAACTGCTAGCGCGGATGCCAGCTAGAAAACCAATGCAACTTTGGTAAAACATAGCCGATGCTCACTTGCATTAAGAACCAATCCACTCTTTTGGAGAATCAACATGACCAACGGACCAATGAATCGAAAACTTAAGATGGGGATCGTTGGCGGGGGACAAGGATCGTTCATTGGTCGTGTTCACTCAATAGCTGCATGTTTGGACAACAGAGCAACGCTAGTGGCTGGCGCATTTAGTAGTAATGCCGAACGTTCCAAGGCATCCGCTCCAGATTACGATGTCTCACAAGAGAGGGCATATCCATCCTACCAAGCGATGTTCGAAGCCGAAGCTAAAAAGCCAGTCGGCGAGCGCATCGACTTCGTATCCGTTACGACTCCCAATCATACGCATTTTGCAGTGGCCAAAGCAGCTCTCGAAGCTGGTTTTCACGTCGTTTGCGATAAACCGATGACCTTCGATTTAGCCCAAGCCGAAGAGCTGGCACAACTCGTGGATAAATCCAAGTCGGTCTTTGCGCTGACCCACAATTACACTGGTTATCCGCTTATTCGACAAGCGCGCGAAATGATCCAAAGCGGCGAACTCGGTGAAATCCAAGCCGTTCGCTCGAATTACATCCAGGGTTGGCTGCGCACACGATTAGAGGACGAAAACCAAAAACAAGCAGCTTGGCGAACCGATCCCAAACAAAGTGGCGTTGCTGGTTGTTTTGGTGACATTGCAACACACGCCTATAATCTAGGTCGATTCATGACGGGGATACTGCCAGCAGAGATCAGTTGCCACCTCAAGATTTTCGAACCTGGCCGCAAACTCGACGACTATGGAACCGCTATCGTTCGCTATCAAAATGGTGGCCTCGGAACAGTGACGGCAAGCCAAATCAGTCATGGCCGCGAAAACGATTTGTCCATCGAAATCGACGGTACAAAAGGTGCACTTTCTTGGCGACAAGAAGAACCGAACGTCATGATTGTCCGGCAGAACGGCCAACCGCATAAACTCTACACGCGCGATCCAAATGCTTCGTTCATGAACGCAAGCGGTCGAGGTGCATGCCGACTTCCAAGTGGCCATCCCGAAGCGTTCTTCGAAGCATTCGCCAATATTTATGTCGCAGCTTTCGACGCAATGGTCGACGTGTCACAGGGCAAGTCGATTGAACGAGTCGATACACTGTATCCAAACGTGAACGATGGTGTCGAGGGTATGTATTTCATCGAGCAATGCGTCGCTAGCAGTGCACAAAACGGTGCATGGGTCTCGATGAAGCACCCTCGGGCTCGCTCGTAGGACGCCGGACGGTCAGCCGAATTTTTTTGCAAAATTCCTTGTAAGGCGAGCGGCGATGTGAAAACTACCCATCATAACCCGAAACGTGAGTGAGGGACCTGCGAAATTGTCCCTCGCTTACACTTCGGGTTGGGATACTCCACTCTGCCGCTCGCCTAAAAGCAGTTTTTTCAAAAATTGCATCTCGAAATTTGACCGTCCAAGAATGTTGACCTAAGTTTCGGTAGCTATTGGCGATGGTCGATGGCTCAATCACGATTCTAGATCCTCCCTGAATCACAAGTTCAGAGAAACTTACCCCTACTGCACATCCGTAATCCTATGTTCTCGCTGCTACGTCGACACGCCGATCCATTCAATCAAAGAACAAAAAAGCAGGAGGTCTGGAAGTGCCTTCGACGCATTTTGGATCGGAATGCCGCCGAACATCTGTTGCTTGGGAAAGAGGATCGGAAGGAAAAACGAATCCCATTTTCTTTGCCCGTTCTGTTGCAGCCTTGCTTGGCAGACCAGCACACGTGGTGCGAGCCAATTTTTGCTGTGACGAAGGATTTATCAGATGACGGGGTCGCAGTCATTGCCCGTCAATCACTAGACCCATCAACAGTGATTTGCGTGCTCTGGGCAGATGGCCCCATCTTTCTTTCCGGTGAGATTCGTCAATGCCAACACCTAGGTGGAGGCTTCTGGAAAATTGGAATGGAATTGTCCGAAATTGTTTCAAGCATGGACTTTCCTTTGTTGCGATCGTTGTCCGAAAGGCTAAGTCCTGAAGTCGAGTGGGTTTAACATGGGCTCCACTAAGGGTCGAATCGTGCGATGTGGCGGAACCCGTTTTTCCCAGACTCGTAAAGCCGCTGCGGTGGTTGAGTTTGCGGTCGTGTTGCCGCTGCTGCTGATCATCTTTGTAGCTGCGGTCGATTTTGCGAGAGTGTTTTACAATGCCCAAGTCCTTACCGACTGTGCCAGGACAGCAGCACTTTTTGCGGCGAATCCAGATTTGGCTCACAAGACCTCTTATGATTCGGTAGTCGACTTGGCTCGAATGTGCGTCGCTGAATTAGATCCACAGCCAACTTTTTCGTTTACTAATGGTACGGATACACAATCGCGTGCCTATGTCGAAGCAACCGTTTCACAGTCTTTCACCTTAATCTGTCCCTTTGTTTTTCAATCGAAATATCAAATATCACGCACCGCACGAGCACATCTTTATCCCGCTGCAATAGGGAATTCCGATGAGTAATCGCAAGCCCCTAAGATTAAAGTTTTCTCGCCATCAGCGAAGTGGTGCGGTGACGGTAGAAATGGCGATCGTATTGCAGTTACTCATTTTACTTGTGATTGGCCTTTGCGTCGGCGAACTAGGAGCATTTCGCTACCACCAAGTTGCCGCCCTGGCACACGAAGGTGCAAGGTGGGCATCTGTGCACGGCAAGGAATACGCAAAACAGAAAAATAAAGCGATCGCAACCAAGGAGGATATTTTTGAAAACGTCATCAGGCCAAGGGCGGTAGGTCTTGATCTCAACAAGCTTTCCCATGAAGTAACGTGGAACGACGAAGGAAATTTGGTGACCGTGACCATTCAATACACATGGACACCTGAGTACTTTTTCTCGGCTCGAAAATTTTCGTGTGTCGCAGTGGCACTTGTAACTTATTAGAGAATATTGGCTTTGAACATGACCCAAAAATTGAATTTGGTTTCGCGCCGTCGAGGCGCAGTAATTCCACTTGTTGCCGTTATGATGGTAGTTCTCCTGGGCTTGGCGGCCCTGTCCGTGGATGGGGGTAATTTGTATGTCGAGCGACGAAACACGCAAGTTGCCGCCGACGCATCGGCCGAGGCCGCTGCCATTGAACTTCTTGCCAGCTTCTCGACGGATGGCGGTGTTGATAGTAACGGAAAGGCTCGCGACGCCGCATTGTCTCTGGCGGCAACACACGGCTACAAATCCACGAGTGTCACCGTGAATATTCCGCCCAAATCCGGTTCCTTTGTTGGCAAGAATGGGTACGCAGAGGTGCTCATTAATACCAATCCGCCCCGGTTCTTTAGCAAGATATTCAGCAACAAGGATCTAGAAGTAAAGAGTCGGTCAGTGGGGGGGGGGACTTTGATTGCTACCAAAGCGAGTGTCGTGGTGCTGGATCCCAAAAGTAAGAACTCTTTGAAGCTGAAAGGCAAGAGTTCGTCCCTCGAGGTGGGTGGCGATGTGATTGTGAATTCAAAAAACAAGAAAGCTGTAGAAATAAACAAGTCGGCACAAGTGAAAGCAGAGCATGTGCTCGTTTCCGGTGGCTTGTCTAAGAACTCGAAACGCAACATCGTCGGCGAAGTCTCAACGGGAGTAGAGCCGACGCCGGATCCCTGGGCGGCGTTGCCACCTCCACCCAAAAGCAGCACACTTGAGGCAAATGACTACAAGACAGTTGTCGACAAGAGCAATACATATCGCTTGGAACCTGGCACCTACAAAGAATTGAAGTTCGAGAAGGATGACACTGTAATCATGTCGCCTGGCATCTATTATGTCGACGGGGGCGGTTTCGAGCTTAAGGGGGATTCGACTCTCAGTGCCAATAGGGTAACTATCTACAACACAGGAAAGAGAGGTTTTAAAGTATCGACCAAAGGCAATGTTTCCATTTCGCCTCCAACGTCGGGACCTTATCAAGGCATTAGTCTTTTTCAGGACTCGGCAAAGAAAACAAAAGTCGAGTTCAACAAGCAATTGCATCTAGATATCGCCGGGATTATCTACGCTCCCAATTCTGAGGTGAAGTTCAAGAATTCGACGATTGCCATCGATAGCAGTGCCGAAGACAACGACTGGGATAGTGAGGAGGATCAGCCGATGGAAGACGATTCTGGATACGGTGATGGCAGCTCGATCGGCGCGGCGATCGTAGCAGGTAAACTGTCTATTGACAAGAAAACACGCTTGACGATCATGGGGACGGATATCGCCGCCTTTAGACCATTTTTAGGAGTCGTCGAGTAAATGGTTAGAGTCGGCACCACTAGTGCCGCTACACGGTGTTTCCAGTTACAATACTTTGGTATCCAATCAAACTAGCACCTGCCGGAGCCAATTTATATGAATGATCAAGCCGCCTCTCATACCCGCAGAGCGTTCTTGGCGTCCGGCGCAGTCGTAGCTGCGACGGTTTCTACTATTAACGCTTCAACAACGCTTGTGGCGTCGGAACAACCAAGTTCAATCGTAGTGCCGCCGGTCGGAAAAAGAATTCTCCTTTCTTGCAAACTTGGGATGATCGCCAAAGAAGAATCGGGAAAGAAGTTGACTTTGGTTGAACGCTTGAAACTTGCAGGTGCGGCCGGATTCGATGGTGTTGATTTCGATGAAGCGGGCTTATTCACAGTAGAGCAAGCAAGATCTGCGGTTCAAGAGTCCAGCGTCTTTTGTCACAATGCAATCAACCACGACCATTGGAATAGCACACTTACTAGTCCGGACGAATCCGTTCGAGCAAAAGGGGTTGCCAATATCGAACATTGTCTGCGAGTCTCGCATGCGATCGGCGGAAGCGCCGTTTTGATCGTGATCGGACGAGGCACCGATGGAAAGGTCGACGAAATTGACAAACGGGCGAGAGAAGAAATCAAGAAGCTCATACCCGTTGCTGCTTCTTTGGGACAGTTGATTCTTTTCGAAAACGTTTGGAATCAAATGCATTACGATCACGATGCACCCCCCGAGCAGACTCCGGATCGCTTTATCAACTTTGTCGACAGCTTCAATAGCCAGTGGGTAGGCATGTACTACGACATCGGCAACCATTGGAAATACGGCCAACCGCGTGCGTGGCTGAATGCATTCGGTCGGCGTGCGGTTAAGTTAGATATTAAGGGCTTTAGTCGAGCTAAAAACAAGTTTGTCGATATCGCATCCGAGGACGACGATTTGCCATGGGGCGAAGTGCGGCAAGGACTCAAGGAAATCGGTTTCACGGGTTGGACGACCGCAGAGGTTGGTGGCGGTGGCCTTGAACGATTGACGACGGTTCGAAAACAAATGGAAAAAGTGTTGGGACTGACGTGATTGGTTTCAACTTCTTTCATTACTTTAAATACGCCTGGCTTTCCTGTATTTCGCTTCTTTTTGCGACTGCATCGCTTGAGAACACATCAGCGCAAGACGCAAGGCAAGAAGCCTCGAGCAGACTAGTCTTTCGCGATCGGATTGTTCCGCACTGGTTCGCAAGTGGCGCCAAGTTTTGGTATCGAAATGACCTACGCGATGGGAAACGCGAATTCGTCATGGTCGACACAGAGAATGGCACTCAGACATTTGCGTTTGATCATGAATCGGTCGCACTCAAAATGGGAGTTGCTGTCGATCCAACGCGATTGCCGATCGACGGGCTTGAGTTTAGCGACGACTCGTCAAGAACCATCTTGATTGGCGAGAAGCGATGGGAGTGGATTTCTCAGACCAAGGAATTGATCGAAACGAAGGAGACTTTTGCGCCAACGCCTGGATCGGAATCGCGTGCCAATTTAAACTTGTCTAGACCGACTCACAATGGCGAAGAAACTTCTATCTCATTCGAAAACAAATCTACGGACTTTGTTGAAATTTTTTGGATCAGTCAGGATGGCGTCCGGACGTCGTATGGAAAGCTCGATGCGGGAACAACAAAAGAACAACATACATTCGGAGGCCATCAATGGGTCATTGTAAATAAAAGAGGGGAAGATTTACTCCTCGTGAAAGCGACAGACAAAGCGTCGATCGTCGTCATTGATGGAACGAAGTTTACCCCAGCAACTCCGTCCCAAGGACGTAATCGTTTTCGAAATCGAAATGACTCCACTGCAAATGGTCGTTCACCGGACGGCATGTGGACGGCCTCCATCAAGGACCACAACGTATTGCTCAAGTCAGAATCGGATCAATTAGAATCAGCTTTGAGCACGGATGGTGTCGACGGCAACGCCTACGACCATTTGGAATGGTCCCCTGATGCCAAATCGCTTATCGCGTTTCGGGTTGAGCCAGGTGAAAAGAAGGAAGTCCACGTCATTCAGTCCTCGCCAGAAGGCGGCGGTCGTGCAAAATTGCATTCACGGCCTTACGCTCTACCTGGCGATAAATTTGCAACTTACGAACTGAATCTTTTCGATATCCAAGCTGGAACGCAGATTAGACCCAGCGTCGATCGGTTCGAAAGCGAATGGGAGCGGCCTAGGCTTCGTTGGAGTCAGGACGGTGCGTATTTTACTTACCATCAAGTCGATCGCGGCCATCAGCGATTTCGGCTGATTGAAGTCGACGTGTCAAATGGCACGGTTCGCAATATCATTGATGAAAAGTCATCAACCTTTGTTTGGACTGCACATACCGAAAATCAGAATCTCCCGACGGTAACTTGGCTCGAGAAGTCCAACGGCGATTTGCTTTACGTCTCCGAAAGGAGCGGCTGGCGACACGTTTACTTGATCGATGGCAAGCTTGGGTCCGTTAGGAACGCAGTAACATCCGGAGATTGGGTCGTTCGTGGAATCGATGAAATCGACGAAGTAAATCGGCAATTGTGGTTTCGCGCCAGCGGTTGTTTTCCTGGCCAGGATCCCTACTTGATCCATTACGGACGTGTCAACTTCGACGGCACTGGTCTCGTATGGTTGACGGAGTCCAATGGCAATCATACGCTGCAATTTTCGCCCGACAAGAAATTTGCCATTGATAGTTATTCTCGCGTTGATCTTGCGCCCGTCACCGAATTGCGACGTGTGGCAGATGGCAAACTAGTCTGTGAGCTTCAGCGCTCAGAC
>JAYVPE010000161.1:0-8157 GCA_043757575.1 Pirellula sp. | reverse complement strand
GCGAGCGAACCACCGGCAATGATGATTCCGCCGCTCAGGTTCAGCCCCGCGTTTAGTTGCGATGCGGCATTGATCGTGAATGTTCCTCCCGTGATTGCCAGGGATGCACTGCTCGTGACAGTGTTCACCGCAGCGATGCCGGAAGAACTGATGGTCACGGCCGAAAAGGCGGCGCCAACAACGGCATCGTCACCGCTGCCGGGTAGCCCATCGCCAACCCAGTTCGCGGCGGTGCCCCAGTCCGTTCCGGTGCCGCTCGAACCACCGTCCCAGGTGACAGTTGCGAGCAAGCTGCGATCTTCGAGCTTCTCAATCCTCGGGCGCATCCTTATGCTCCGAAACGGACTCACCAATTGTTGCTTGAACCATACCCGCCTGCGTCTCTGTTGAGCGATTAGGACGAGGGTGCGGCGAATCGTGGAAAACATCAGACTGCTCCGGAGGGAAATCGCTCTTTGATGAAAGAGCCGCAAGCAATGCAACACTAACGTTGAACGTGCTCTAATGGAATGGTAGGTGTTTTTATTCAGTATTACGGGTGGTAAAGTTTTTCTCAGGCAAAGAAAACTTTCCCCATCAGTAGAACCTGTTCTGCGGCAAGATGCAAAAGCGAGATAGGAAATTACACAAAGTTTTTCTAACTAATTTGAGTATTTCCCCCCATATACGTTTTCTTTTAACGCTGAATTCCTATTGAACTAGACGTTAAGCGAGCAACGCTTTGCCAAAACCCTGAAAACCTCCAAAGCGCTTTCGCGGTTTAATTTAGGTCTACTCAAATGCGTGAACCACGAGCACGGAGGATTTTAGATGAAGTCAAGTTTTGCAATATCGATCGAAGCATGCAAGAAGCAAATTCTTCAATGAAAGGTCAATGCAAGATGCATTCGATTTGACAAGCGTTCGTTTGTATGAGAGTACTCAAACATCATTGCGGAAAACGCGTTACCAGCGAATCACGACTAGCACTTGTTAGAAAATTTGTGGATAACGGACTTGTACTATTGAGATGACGCTCCAGGTCGACAGCAATTTGACGCTCGAAAAGCCATCTTAGCGGTGGAAAATATTGGATGCTAATATATCGCATTCCCGAAATAGTTTTGGGCAATAAAGTCATAGTGACAGGATTACTGCGGCCCAATAATTCTCGTCGGTTGTATGCTTGTTCGCGAGCTTCATTCATGTTCGCAGTCCTCTCATCAGGCACGGAAGGGATCAAGCTCCTGAAAACGTCAGGTCCTCCCATCGCCTCCACATCGCGATCGCGTAATTGTTGGAGCAAGTGCATCGCGACATTGCGACTCGCATGCGTATTCAATGGGTCGAATTGGTGGGCAAACTCCTGAAGTTCACGGTTTAGACGCCAAATTCGAAGTGCCAGCTCCGGTTCGCCCTGTCTCATGGCGACAGTGGCTAACGCGGCTGTACGTGCGATCAGGTTTTCTAACTGCGATACATTATATCGAGTCATGTCGCCAGTCTGCTGTCTCGGGCCGCGTATCAATTCCTCCAGTGGTGGCAACAAAGGTTTAATGACTGCCGCGAGGTTGATCTCCGGCGTTGTGCGTTGCATCGCGAGGTCAGCAAGAATCTGACCAACGGCATCATTGGCTGAATCAGCTACTCCCTCCATGCCGCGACCTCGTGATAAGGAAAGTATACGCATGTGCGGCAACATGTCCGTCAAAATTGGCTCGTTCAAATGGAACAGGTCGGGGACAAGGACACGCTCCGAAGCGAGCTTCAAAACGGGATTCCCTTGCCAAGGGACGTTTGGAACCATCAAGAAACCAAATGTACATGCGACGACAATCGGTGAAAGGAGTGCCGTCAGCGAGATCCAAACAAAGTATGGTTCGAGCTTTGCATTGTCCAGTACAAGCCACCGTCTCGACAATCGGAAAATCGCAGCAAGGAGTGCAACTACGGCGATTGGAGTACAGTACAAAACAATCCAGCCAAAATCTGTAAACGGCTGCTGACCCGACAAACTTCCTGCATCAGCTTGCACTAAATTGATTATCGCGACCGAAACGGAAAACGCCGCAAAACTGACTACTAATGCTGCCGTTATAGCAATTACCGATTTGCGAAAGCACATCGAGGAAAGTGCGCCAATAGCGAGAGCTATTGGTCCAAGTACTATCCCAATTGCAACTTGATCACTTCGCCCCGCAAATCGAACGAACGTCGAGATGATTATGAGTAGCGCCCAAACGGCGACGACGGAAAGTCGGCTTGCAATTAGTTTCCATGGAACCACTCCTCGGTCTGCAAGAAACCGAAATCGCAATAGAGTTTGATCCCCCTCGAATGCAGTGACGCCGAGAATGCAGACAGAAAGCATCGCAATCCCAGGAACGAAATTTGGAACCGCCGAAGTGTTGGCTATAAGAACAAACGTACCGATGACAACTATCAATCTCAGCCAAAAGGAATTCTCGACCGAATGCCTAAACATCATCCACCATTCGCTTGGAGCGATACCTTCTGCATACTCATATCGGACACTGCTCGGCACTCGAACCGAACTCGTATTCCGCCAAAAGGCAAACGTCGCTTGCTGGCCAATCCCCCATCGCCATCGAAAGGTAACCACCATCAACACACAACCAATCGTTAAGGCAAGACCAATAAAAATCGCAAATGCGATCAGACCTGCTTGGTCTGAAGGTGCTCCCCACCGAATGATTGCAGGAGATACGTAGTCGGCGAACCACGCCCCTAATAGAATTTGAACCGTCGCTAATCCTATTCCGGCAACGACCAAGGCAGTCAGGGTCTCTCGCATCAAGATCGTTGCTAAAAAGCAAAAGACGACGACTTCGAAAAAGATCACAACCGTAAGTGAGGAAACGTAGATGACAGCAAAAGAACCGGCTGTAGGTAGAAACTGTCCAGTCATCCAAAGCGCCAACGGAATGATCGCCAGCGGAACCGAAGTACCAAGCGAGCCAACCGTGGCCACCACCAGCTTACTGCCAAGTGCTAACCGCCACGACGCTGGCAAACTGCTGGACCAAGCCCACGTACCCGATTGTCGTTCCTGACCAATCAACATCCCACCGCAACCAAGTGCCAACAGAATCGGCGCGATGCAGGCAAACGTAATGGTGCCCCCGTAAAGTGCCATTCGCGCCTCCGCGTTCTGCACGAAGCTCGCTGAAAACAGCAGCAACAACTGCACTGCAAAAACACCAGCCAATACCGCAATAAACGTTGACTTGACTTGCTGGAAATCCTTCCAGAGCAGAGCAAACCATATTGTGGGTCGGGATTGATGAGCTAAGTCCATTATGCCACCTCAGATTGGTTCGACTTCACGGTCGGCTGCGCCTGTTGATCGCGCGACTGAGCGGCCTCGAACGGTTTTGTAAAACCAATATACAACTCCTCTAAATTCGGACGCATCGCCTTGATCTCGAAACAATTGTCGTGCAGCGATAAAGCGTTCTCAATCGCTGGAGTAAAGCCTCGAACCATCATGTGAAGTGTCCGGCCAATTTGCGTCTTATGCAACACTTGCACTTGCTCCATCTCGTTGGGCAACGCAAGCAATGGGTCCCGAAGCGATATGTCGAGAATGGTTACGCTGCTTTTGAGTTCATCGAGCGTTGCAACGATCTGCAACTGCCCTTGATGCAAAATAGCAACCCAATCTGCAACCCTCTCCACTTCTTGGATTTGGTGTGAACTGAGAAACACGGTTTGGCCTGCCGCTGCTCGATCGATCATGCTTTCCAAAAACGAACGACGAACAAGCGGGTCGAGGCCAGACGTGGGCTCATCGAGAATTAACAGCTCCGGATCAAACGACATTGCAAGAGACAACGCAACCTTGGCCCGCATCCCCTTGGACAAGTCGCGAATCTTCGTATCGTGTGGCAATTGAAATGCATTGATTTGCTCACCGTAGGCTTTCAAGAACCCCTCGGGATAAAAGCCGGATACATACCAACCCGCTTGCGCGACGGTCATCCATTCGTAAAGGCCAGGAGCATCGGAAACGTAGCCAACTTTTCGTCGAATCTCGAGTGGTTGTTTTAGCGGATCCATCCCGCAAACCGAGATGTGACCGCTGTTGAGTTTGGTGTATCCCAGCATGCTCCGGATCAACGTAGATTTCCCGGCTCCGTTTTCACCGAGTAGCGCGAAGACGACCCCGGAAGGTACCTTCATCGATACATTATCCAGTACGGTTCGCTTGCCGAAGCGTTTGCTGACGTTATTGACACTGATTACTTCGCTCATGATTGTTTGTCTCCAGTTCGGATTGCGTTTTTAAGTGCCTTTTCAAACATGGTTCGCAAGCGATCTTCATCCAGACCACCGCGTATCGCTTCATCGAGTACCGCCGCGAGGCGCTCGGCCAATATCTGCTGCCGATCCGCGACGCATTGTTTCTTTGCTCCCTCGCATACAGCTACGCCGCGACCGCGAAGCGATTGCAGCACCTCTTCGTTTTGAAGTTGAAAGTAGGCTCTCTGGACAGTGTTTGGGTTTACCGTCAACTGCTTGGCCATATCCCGCACGCTCGGGATAATTTGGCCTGGAACGAGAATTCCTTCTGCGACCGCGTATTTGATCTGCCGCAACAGTTGTTCGTAGATTGGAACGCCGTTGTTCGGCTCGATGGAGAGTTGCATTGCCTCGGCCCCTTTTCGGCTCCGTGAATGGAGTTCAGCCAGCACCTAGCCTCCACTCCAAATACAGTGTTAGTGTGCTGGCGTGATAATACAGCAATCGCGGTTGGAGGTCAAGTTGTTTTTTGACGAGAATTCAGGAGGCATGCTCTCGCAGGGCTTGCCCGTCGCCTCGCCGATTAAACAGAGACCAACGCAAAAAAGTGCGGCTATTGCAATTATTTTCATTTGAATTCCTTTTGAATTTGGATCCACGAGAAGCAGAAGCATCCTTTCCGCGTCCGATTTTGAATGGTGTTCCTTGCGGTTGCTTTGTAGGCCAAGTGAAAAAACGCAAATTTCTCAATCAGCGGTAATTATCCTATTCTTCGAACCGCTCAACAGCCGATACCGTATCTCCTAACAGTGCTTGTTGACGCTCCATTTTTTGGCGTGCTTTATCGAAGTGAGGTTGACTTCGCTATCGACTTCAAATCGGAGTGATGCAAATACTGGGGTTGGTGAGAAAAAGTGGCCATTCTCATCGAACCCACTTTTCGGCTCTCTGGTCACAACTCTCTTCTCTGAAGCGTCAATCATGTCCATTCGGAACTTGATCGAAGGTCGTTTTATTGGGATTTTTTGTAAATTCCGTCCTTTTTGGATCGTAGGCTTTGCTGCGGTCAGTCTCTCCATTCTGGCGGTCTCCGCCGGAATTTGGTACATCGGAGCGGAATCATCAGACGAGCCGGAATTCCTTGGTCGATTTCGGGGCGGAACACTTTTGATAGCCGGTGGGGGAGAAATGCCACCGATTGTTAACAAGCGATTCTGGGAATTGGCGGGCGGACAGAACGGCCGACTTGTGATTATACCAGCCTACGAGGCAACCCAGGAGGATTCAAAACGGCTGAAAGACGAATGGCGAGGATGGCGATTTGCTTCCATGCGAGTCATTCAAGCTTGCTCGCGCGAGAAGGCGAATGACCCAGGTTTTGCCGAACCACTGCGAAATGCGACGGCCGTCTGGTTCAGTGGCGGAGATCAGTCGTGGTTGGGAAACCTTTATGCTGGTACCGAAACCGAGACTCGATTGCAAGAACTTCTTGATCGAGGTGGCATCATCGGTGGGACATCTGCAGGAGCTGCGATAATGACGAAGGTAATGATCGAGGAAGGAAAAACTGTTCCAAAGTTGTGCCGAGGATTAGATCTGCTCAAAGACTCGGTTGTGGACCAACATTTCTTCTATCGAAACCGAATGCAACGAATGGCAAAAACCCTCAGAATCGAACCAAATCTTATTGGCTTCGGGGTCGACGAAGGCACTGCTCTGGTGGTCCAGGTTCCAAGCGGTCGCATCGGTGTTCTTGGTAAATCGTATGTGATGGCCTGCATACCCGAAAACGACTCGGATACCCTGCGACTTGAAGTATTGAAGCCAGGTACGGTCATTGACATGGACGGCTTGCGCGGTGTGAAGGTCATCGAATTTGACGAGATCGAACCAACTTAGAGCTTGGTCAAACCTAAATTTTGGCTAGATGTTCGAACAACCCCGTGGTCCCGCGACTCCGCTCGCGGGAATAGATGCACCGTGGGCGGTAGAAGATTGCTCTATTATTTTTGAAAGAGTTTCGTGTAGCATCCTCGGAATTGGAAGGACTAACGGAATGGCTCATTTTTCTCGCCAGAAACGGCAATCGCGATTTTATTGGGCTGAACTTGGTTTCATGGCCCTTGGACTACTCGGTTTGCAACCGGGTCTCTTTACGCATCTCATTTTTGGTTCTCCATCCAGGCCCAGTTCCTACGACGACTCGCACTATCAAGCATTCTTAAACCCAGCGTTAAACCAAATTCAAACGTTGGATCACTATCGGGACTGGCCCCAGACTTATCTTGCTTCGTATCACCCAGCACCGTCAATATACGGAACGGAAGTCCCGAATCAAGGATGGGCTTTTTCGCAACCGCCCACTAGCTCTTATTTGCCTTCGACAAGCTATTCTCAATCCCCATATCTAACTAGCCAATTTCCTCAGCCATCCATCTACCCTCAACCATCAATCTACGCTCAGCCATCAAGCTACCCTCAGCCAGCAGCCCCAACGGGATGGCAAAATCAAGCGACTTATGTAGCGCAATCTAATAACGGCTACACACGACCTAGTTTAGCAGCCAGCGGCTATCAGCCTACGGTAGCCTACCAGCCGAGTTCGTATCCCAACACTCTCACGGGCGCTTACAACGGTCTTGCAACTACGGCGACCCAACAGCCACTAAACTATCCCTATCAGCCGAATGCGGCTAACACTAACACGTGGCAGCGCTACCGGGCACCAACACCGCCGATCTACCGCTAAAATCTGGTTGCCTAGTCCCGGCAATGAATGACGAGTCACACCGGATTATCCTGGACTCGCCGACTCTTTCCTGCCGTAATCTCCTTTAGCTAAATCGGTTTTCCGCTATAATAAAGAGTATTCTATAGGAAAAGATGGATTTTAGGATGGGCAAGTAGACAGCGGTTGTTTTTACTTTAGGCGACTTTTCATGCGAATCCTTTGTGCCGAAAATAGCCCGGTAAGTTTCGCGGGCATTTCCATACTTTTAGCTGTTGAGGGCTACACGAACGTTTCGATGGCTTCGAATTTTGCTCAGGTCAAGGATAGGATCGCGAGGGATTCGTTCGATTTGTTGATAACCGAATTGAGATTTGAGGATGCCGAACTTTTGGATGTGGTGGGGGAGGTGATTCAAGGATCTCCGAGTACCAAGATTTTGGTCTACACACATCACGAAAACCCAACTTATTTGGCACGCGCATCGGCATGCAATCTGTACGACTTTGTTTTAAAAAAAATGAGTACCTCGTATTTACTCCGATCGATCACGGTGGCCTCAAGCGGTGTCTCGCCGCCCGAGTCGCTTCTGACTATGTCGACCAAGTTCTTGACTCACCCAGAACACCCAGTCAATCCGCACACAGAGCATTTAACGAAACGGGAGTTGCAGATTCTGTCGCATCTTGCACTAGGCCTAAGCAATCGAGAAATCAGCAGTACTCTTGGAATAAGTCTGGAGACCGTTAAGGAACATGTTCAAAATGTCCTACGCAAACTCAAGGCCAATGATCGAACCGAAGCGGCTGTCTGGGCATTACGCAAAGGCGTTCCCACCTTGAAATTGCCCTAATGCCGGTTCGCACAACGGACAAAAATCAATCGGGCAATCAGAAATTCGCAATAAATAACCGCCAGCTCAGGGAGAACCAGACGAGACGCGACTTTTAAAACATAATGACCGCCGCCGCATTGAGACTCCCCATGGATGGCCCGATAAAGGCTAGTATCGACTGGGTGCAAGCCCTGGAAATCAACCGTCGATGGTTGGCAACGGTGGTGCACGCGCGGCTCGCAGATCACCAAGCGGCAGAGGACGTTTTGCAAGAAGTGGCGCTTGCCACCCTTCGTCAAACGTCTAAACCGACCGACCCAACCAAGGTCGCTCCCTGGCTGTATCGCATCGC
>JAYVPE010000160.1:0-8163 GCA_043757575.1 Pirellula sp. | reverse complement strand
ACATACAAAGTATTCGGATTGGTGGGATGTGCCAATAGAGCGTCTATCGCGCCAACGATGGGTTTATTGGCTATGTTTTCAACTTGGCCATTCGTTGCGGAAAAGGGTCCCAAAGGAGTCCAATCTGCGACGAGCAAAATGCGTTGCTCCAGACTTTCAAACCGAGGACGTAATCGAAGGTTACTGCGACGACCATTTTTCGCGCAAGCTAAAGAATGTCTAATTTTGTGCATGCTTAATGGGCGCCATTATGAATTGAAAATCAAGAATTGGAGATCGCGGTAAGGAGTCATTCTAGTCCTCGAAGCGATTGAGTTGTGAGAATTACGTAGCTTTTTTCATGACTGGGTAGTGATTCGATACATGCGGTCGCTTGCCAAACAAAAAGACGGCCATTCCCGCTGGAATTTCAGCGGAATAAAGCGCAACCGTATGGTAAACCGAATCGCAAGCGTCCAAAGACGCTCAGCAAGATGAAATTCGCTAGACAACAGGATCGAGTTCGTACGTTCTCTCGACCGAAGTTCCCGCGATGTGGTTCTTCTGAGCAATGCTATACAGTTTTTGTCCCCAAGGTGTCGGGTAGTTTCCTGTTATACATGCTTGGCAAAGATGCGATGTTGGCAAATCGATAGCTCGAGCAATCGAATCGATAGGTAAATACCGAAGCGAATCGCAGCCCAATTGACTCGCCATCCGATCTTGTCCCTCTTCGGTCAGTATTCCATTGTCTAGAAACTTTGGGGCAAACAATTCGCCAATCGTCGACATATCGATGCCGTAAAAACATGGCGCAATAATGGGCGGGCATGCCACACGGACGTGAATTTCTTTAGCGCCACCCATGTCGCGAATGCGGTTCAACAATACTTTCATCGTGGTTGATCGAACAATGGAATCCTCGACCAAAATAACACGTTTGCCCTCCAGTACTTCACGCAATGGAGTGTACTTGAGCGAAGCCTTTGCTTTGCGGGCACGACCACCTTCGATAAACGTTCGACCACTGTACCGATTGCGAATTAGCCCCTCGCGGCTAGGAACCCGCAAGTGATAGGCCATGGAATCGGCAGCCGCTTTGCTGGTATCCGGGACAGGTACAACAATCGTGTCATTGTCGAGTGGAATCTGATTTCTGGCAATTTCAATTCTGGCCAACTCTTCTCCCAGTCGCGTACGAGAGAGGTAAACACTTCTATCATCCAGAGTACTGGCGACGTTGGCAAAATAGATCCATTCGAAGTAACAGTGCGCAGGCTGTTTTGCTGGGGTAAACTGCTCGATCCGAATTCCCTCCGGGGTTACCAATACTGCACTTCCGGGCGGCACCGACTTGATACTCTCTCGATTAAAACCCAAGTTCAAAAGCGCTACACTTTCGCTTGCGGATGCAAAAAGCGATCCGTCCACCGCATAGCAAAGCGGCTTCATTCCTAGCGGATCGCGAGCCAACAAAAGCTCCCCGCGAGCGTTCAGCAACGCCAGTGAATAAGCCCCATCGAAATTCTTCGCTGCCGCAGCAAAGACTTCAATCAAATTGCGATTGGAAGGGCCACTACTCAGCTCGCGCCCAATCTCATGCATGATGATCTCGGTGTCCGTATCGCGCGCCAAATGGTGCTCACCCTCACTAGTCAGTTTGTCCTTCAACTCTTGGTAGTTGGCAAGCTGGCCATTGAAACAAAAACTAAACCATTTGTGCTTGTGGATGTGTTGACGTTCAAATGGCTGAGCGTAACTGCGGTCGTCCTGACCGCATGTTGCATAGCGAACATGGCCAATTGCTGCACGCCCGGCGTAATGCTCCATAATCGATTCGTGTTTTCCACGATGCGAAAGGCGAAAAACCTCGCTGACCGTCCCGATATCCTTCATCGTATCCAGCAAAAGCGATCGATTCGGGTTGTAAGTTGTCATGCCCGCTGCAAGCTGCCCTCGATTTTGAATATCTTGGAGCATCCGCGGTAACAAGTAGGAGATTGCCTCTCGACCATTTTCTGGGCAAAGCGTGCTTTCTTCGCCATTAGCAAGGTGGTAGATAGCGGCAACACCGCATTCATGGTGCAGTTCGCTCATAAGTCCAAATCAATCCTCGAAAACGGGGTGGTTCGGAGTGGGGGGCAGAAGGACGGTTCCTGGATCGTATCCGAAACCTCAATTTCTCGAAACCGCATTTGCAAAGCGGCCGTCGACTGTTCCACGTCAGCAACGGTGCGTACGCCAGCGAGCTGCCTTAGTTGAGTTTATCCGTTTCGGTAAACCCAAAAGCGTCCAGCCAAGCATAATCCAAATCAGATTCCTTGGTTCGTCCCAACTCATCGAGAATGCATGCACGATGAAATCGCAAGGCCGCTATCTTTCTCGCAAGTCCCTCGATTTCCATGGGATTAACGTAAGAAAAACGCTTCTTTAATTCTTCTAAACGGTTGGGAACGCCAGCGGTCTCATCTACCTCTTCGGAAGCCACCACGTCCGAAAAAAGCATGCCATGAAAGGCAATCCGATCCGCTTGGCGAACATTGTTGAAACGCTCTTCCTGAGATTTAAGTTTTTTTATCGCTTCCTCCGCAAACGGGATCGCAAGCTCGTCCCTATCGAGTCCGTGCAGCACCCACGCCTTGGTATCGAGAAATTCCGCACGTGATGTTTTATCAGCGACGAGCGCTGCATCTATTTCCAATAAGGCAGTTTCGAGTCCTTTTTTCGTCAATGAACGAAAATAGGCAATCGTATTGTTTTCGGCAGCTTCTCTTTTGAAAAGAGGAGGGTAAAACCAACCCAAAATATCCACAGCCCGCTCATTTTCGCTATTTAAACGAAACATTTCGGCTACGTAGGTTGCGAGGTTCGCTTGTTGCAGTTTCGGCGCTGCGGAAATCAGGGACAAAGACTCGTCGAAAAGTCCTGAAACAGCGTGGACGCTAGGTTTTTTTTTGTTAAAAACGATCTCGAATTTTAACTTCCAAAACTCGGGATCTGTTGCAATCTCGCTGGACAGTTCACTTGCTCGCCGAAGCGTTTTCTCTGCCTCGTCTAAATGTCCGTTTTGATACTCGTTTGCTGCCCAAGCCAACATCCACCTTGCTCGCCAAGTCGGACCCAAAAATCCGGTACAGAGCGGTCCTAAAGCCAGTGTACAAACTGCGACAATAATTACAGCGGTGAGATATTTTTTCATTTTGTCAAACGGCTAATCCGAAATATTTACCGCATCCTAAATCGATTTGATCGACGGCTCTTGCGAATCCTTCCGCAACGGGCAATTGCCTGCTACCATCTCTGAAAATCCTTTGTAACGCAATCACACCCACACTGGGAATGATCCAATGCCGCTGTTCGAGATAGAAACTGATTCTCACATAATTGTCACTTGGGCGAAAGACGAAGCGGCAGCCCGCGACGTGCTTCGTGACGCATATCCTACGGACGACATCGTTCGAATCACAAAACGCCCACGGGACACTTGGGTTATTTCCAAGGCAGTATTGGGGGCCACTGGTCGCCATCTCGATATTTGCTCTATTGCGCGCGATTGCCTTTCAAAATCCTCGGGGGACAAATTACATGCAATCCGTTTGTACATGTCCGAAACCGGGTCCGATCTCGAAAAAGCTCGCCGAATCATTGAATCTAACATGGTGATGGGCTGGTAGTTGGGAGGTTTTTATCTGCCGTTCGCTTTACTGCCTACCCCTATCCAGACTGCCTAACAATGACCCAGTCCATTCCCAAACGACACAATAGTCAAACCGCTTTTGCAAAAGCCAAGCAACTTATCCCAGGAGGAGTGAATTCTCCTGCGCGGGCGTTTCAAGGGGTTGGCGGCGAACCGATATTCATGTCGCATGCATCCGGTCAATTTCTCTTTGACATCGACGGTAATCGTTATCTCGATTACATCGGGTCCTGGGGCCCAATGATCCTAGGCCATGCCCATCCGCAAGTCATCGAAGCCATCCAAAAGGCGTCTGAAAAAGGTACTTCGTTCGGTGCTCCTACGGAAAATGAATCCCGTCTCGCTGAACTCATTATTCAAGCTGTCCCGAGTATCGAGCGGGTTCGATTGGTTAACAGTGGAACAGAAGCAACCATGAGCGCGATCCGCGTCGCACGGGGTGCCACTGGTCGCGCCAAGATCGTCAAATTCTCTGGCTGCTACCATGGACACGTTGACTCGCTCCTGGTTGCGGCTGGCTCTGCTGCTGCGACGCTAGGCGTTCCCGATTCGCCTGGAGTGACCCAAGGCAATTCAAAAGACACCATCGTCCTCAACTACAACGACTCAGAATCTATCGTCGAAACGTTTCGCAATTTCCCGACCGAAATTGCCGCAATCATACTGGAACCAGTCGTGGGAAATATGGGGACTGTTTTGCCGACGCCTCAATTTTTAAAAACGCTTCGAGGCGAAACCACCAAGCATGGCTCGATCCTCATTTTCGATGAGGTCATGACCGGATTTCGCGTTGCCTACGGCGGAGCTCAAAGCGTGTTTGGAATCGATCCCGACATGACCACACTGGGCAAAATTGTAGGTGGCGGCCTTCCTCTTGCAGCCTACGGCGGAAAGTCATCGATCATGGACCATGTCATGCCTGAGGGAAAAGTTTTTCAAGCAGGAACGCTCTCTGGCAACCCACTTGCAACCGCTGCCGGAGCTACCACACTGGAGATTCTGAGAGATGATCCGCCGTACGCGTACTTGGAGACTCAAGCGAGTCGGTTGGCCAACGGTCTCAAGCACGCTGCGGATTCCGCAGGGATTCCATCTCAAATGCAACGTATCGGCAGTATGATGACCCTCTTCTTTAACGAAGCACCCGTGGTGGATTGGCCAAGTGCAGATCGCTCCGATCGAAAACGCTTTGCTAAGTACTTCTGGGGACTGATCGAAGAGGGTGTTTATATGCCGTGCAGTCAATTCGAAGCGTTATTCTTTTCGCGAGCACATCGCCCTGAAGATATCGACTCCACCATCGACGCCGCTCAACGTGTCCTTGCGAAATTTGATTGAGCCCTCCTTTAGGTCAGGACGTGATAAGCTCTAAACTTCAAACCGAATTGGCTTAGTACTCGACGCCGGTGATAAAACATGGGACTTCGATTCCCAAGACCCGTTTTCTAGACTGGCGACGGTTTCATCCGCATGACCAATTCCATGTTCAATCGACTGAATCAATCGGGATCGCATGCATCCAAGTGAGTCAAATAAATGGGGATGGATCATTCCGATGGCAGCTTCGCAGATGCGTTGGTTCATACGGGGTGAAACGGGAGGATGGTCACAATGTGCATCCAGCCATGCTCGGCAGCTCGCTTGGAGCAGGGACCAAACCACTTTCGATTGGGTTCCTAGCATGCGTTGACTGTAGTCCTCTGCAAACTCCTCCATTCTTGTCACCGAAAAGGCATACTGAGCTCCCGAAGTCGAATTGGCAAAATAGCCAAGCAGCATGTCTGTCCAATGCTCTAGGTAGTGCCGCAATCGATTCAGCTCTTCAGCTTCCGAAATTCCTCGCTCTACTCCTTCTAGTATGATCTTCAGACAGCGATTGCGAACTTCGCAATGCGTGGTCAAGACGTTGTGCAATATCGATCGCGAATCGCAATCGACCTCTCGCTCCTCCAGTTGAGCCGCGACGGCGACGCAAACTCTCGTAAGCGGTTCCGCAAGAAGTACTTCTTCGATGACACTTCGCAGTTTATGCCAAGCCCGAACCCTACGTGCTATGCTTTGCGACAGAGTCTGCGATCGAAGGGTGGAAAGCATCGTGTTCCAACCATCAAAACGGATCCGGCTTCTCAACCAGTATTCGTTGACTGCCTCGACGGGCAATGCGTCTCGCTCGCGACAAAGCGTCGTTCCGTGGTATCCCCACAAACCTGCCATTTCAACAAGCCAACCGGAGTGCATGTAATTTCTCGCGTGATCAGTGTCGCTTCTCCCGAAACGCAATGTCAAACCTTGGATCCCTCCAGGTTCATCCAAGTCCGCAAACAACTCAAGGATGTCCACATCCGAAAATGCAAGATGAGTTAATAGCCTGACGAATCAACCCGCACAAACGCCATTCTTGCCTCCAAGCGGACTATCTTGCTAAAAAAAATAAATTCACGATAATTGTGAGGTATAATCGAAAACGATCATTGAGGTCACACTGGATTCGAACTTGGGACGCTAAAAATATGAAAACCAACAAAACCCTTAAAATCGTAACGATCCCACTTATTACTCTCATGCTCACGGCTTTAGCGAGCGACGCCAATGCAAAGCAACATACGCAGAATATTAACGGAAAGGAAGTTGTGGTTCACACCAACCCCATTCCTGTTATTCTTCATCGAATGGTTCCGCCACAACACGGTCGGCACGTCACACAAAAAGAAGTTCGAAACGGAAGTATTCCACTGTCTCGTTCTGCCACCTCAATTCGCAAACGACCCTAGGACGGATTATTACAGCGTATTTTTTGATCAGCCCACGGTGATGGTCGTATTGGCAAACCTAGCCTAACGCCCAATGCCGCTCACTTTGGAAGCGTAACGGCGCGAGCCGTACGGTGAATTGGGAAAATCGCAACGAAACCGGATGGCTCGCGCCATTCCGCTAAAAGTTATTTCGGTAAAGTGAGTGCCACTTGGCTAACGCCCAATGGCTAATGAATAATCCGGGCTAGCATGACGCGCAAACCAGTGATTCGTACCTACCGATCGCCTTATCAGAAAATGAAAGCTCATAGTGGAAATTTGGCCTGCGATTGATTTGCTTGGTGGCAAATGCGTGCGATTGCAACAAGGTGATTACAATCGAAATACGGTTTTTAGCGACAGCCCTGGTGAAGTTGCGACCAGATGGTTCGCTGCGGGGGCCCAATTTCTCCATTGCGTGGATTTGGACGGTGCTAAGACTGGAAGTATCGCCAACGAGCAAGCGATCGTAAAAATCGTTGAGGCTGCCGGAAGCTGTAAGGTTCAGTTAGGCGGCGGAGTGCGGAACGAAGCTACCATCGAACGGTTGCTCAAGCTGGGTCTATCCCGCTTGGTAGTCGGTACTGCCGCATTGAAAGATCCTGCTTGGTTTGCAAAGATGTGCGAAAAATATCCCGGCCGTTTAGTGCTTGGACTGGATGCCCTCAATGGCATGGTCGCAACCGAGGGCTGGCTTGAAAAATCCCAAACATCTGCCAGCGAACTCGTGAATCGCGTGGCGCATCACACCAACGCTTGCGAAGCCGTCGTTTACACGGACATTGCGAAAGATGGAATGATGGCCGGTCCCAACTTCCAATCGCTGGCCGAAATCCAGGCCGCCAGTCCCTTTCCCGTCATCTGCTCCGGTGGCGTCACAACCATGCAAGACCTTCGCGATTTGATCCAACAACGGACGGCCGGAGCCATCATTGGCCGATCCCTTTACGAAGGAAAAATTCAGCTAGAAGACGCGTTGCAATTAATTGATAATTAATGGAATCATCCGCCGACATCGTTAGCGCGAGGGTCGTCTAGTCCTTCTTCCCAAAGTGCTTTTGCATCTTGCTGTAACCGAGCGCCAACTTGAGTAATAACGTTCATGCACATGAAATTTGCTCCGCGAGCAGCAATCGCAGGCGAGTAACCATGCGTAATGCCGTAAAGGAACGCACCTGCAAACATATCTCCGGCACCCGTCAAATCCTTGGGGTGACATGCAAATGCCGGAACATGCGATTCCTCGCCGCAATATCGAACGAAGGCTCCGTGGGGACCGTCGGTGACAACACAGTTTGGCACCAAGGATTCGAGCGCTGCAAAGGCGGCTTCGCTGGTCGATGCTTTCGTCACTGAAAGTGATTCTGGAGCATTGCAAAACAGCAAATCACTTTCCGCAAGGGCCTCTTGAAATGCGTCGCCAAACACCTCCGGAATGAACGCGTCCGAACACGTTAATGCTATTTGAGTTCCAGACGCTTTGGCCGCCTTAATTGCCTCCCTAATTGCAGTTTGCCCCGTGGCTGGATTCGCAAAGACGTATCCTTCAATAAACAACCAAGTGGAATGCGCTATGCGTTGTGCGTCCACATGCTTTGCGGCCAAATGGCTTGAAACCGCCAAACAAGTCCGCATGGTTCTTTCTGCATCGGGCGTGATCAGAGCAATACATGTACCGGTCGTTTGGCCGACCAT
>JAYVPE010000159.1:0-8187 GCA_043757575.1 Pirellula sp. | reverse complement strand
CCAATGGCGATGGTAACTACATGCTGAGCGAGAACATCTAGCGGCTTTTTGAGAAGTGGTCGAGCTTCGAGTCGGCCCTTCTGGATCGCTTCTTTCGCGGCTGCAAATTCCATCAGTTCAAGTGCATTCGTTGGAACAAATGTCAATCGACTTTCAGCATCAGGTTGATGACCACTCCGACCTGCTCGCTGGAGTAGTCTTGCCGATCCTTTTGGACTCCCGATTTGAAAGACGAGATCGACAGCCGAAAAGTCAACGCCTAGATCAAGACTACTAGTGCATACGACAGCTCGCAACGTTCCGTTTCGAAGTCCATTCTCAACCCAATCTCGCACGCTCGAATCGAGGGAACCATGATGTACCGCTATTTTTCCCGCCCAGTCCGGACGTTGCTTCAATAGGTGCTGGTACCAAATCTCCGTTTGTGATCGGGTGTTGGCGAAGACCAAGGTACTTTCCACTTGATCAATAAATTTTGCAACCTGGGGCACCATACGGGTTCCGATATGACCTGACCAAGGAAATCGGTCCATCCTCTCAGGGATGAGAGAATCGAGTCTCATCTTCTTTCTAGTGTTCCCCTGAATAATTCGCATCGCATTGACGGGCATGCAGCCGACGAGTGCATCGCGAGCCTCCTCTAGGTTCCCCAGGGTCGCAGACAGGCCCCATGTTCTAATCAACGGATTGAGTTTCCGTAACCGCGCTAGAGCAAGCTCGACTTGAATACCTCGCTTGGTGCCGAGCAACTCGTGCCATTCATCTACGACCACCCCTTCGATTCCGCACAATTGCGATCGTAGGGACTCGTGGGTCAGAAGAAGGCTGAGGCTTTCAGGTGTCGTTATTAACGCAGTTGGCAATCGCTTCAATTGCCGAGCCTTGGCACTCGCCTTGGTGTCGCCAGTGCGAGATTCCAGAATCCAGGGCAGGCCTATACTTTCAATCGGTGCGCGAAGCGCGTTCTCAGTATCAGTAGCTAAAGCGCGAAGCGGCGTTATCCAAAGGACCCGAAGCGGTGGCGGGCTTTTTAAATTCCACTCTCTGCGATTTGGATGGTTCTTGAGCCACTGGAGAATCGGGCCCAACCAAACCGCCAGCGTTTTCCCTGTGCCAGTGGCGGAATGCATCAATCCGCTGAATCCGTCGCTATAGGCTTTCCATGCTTCACGTTGAAATCGAAAGGGTTTTTGACCTTTGGAATCAAAGTAGTTCTGGATCGTTTGCGTGGGCGTTAATTCTCTAGAATCGGGACTAGGCATTGATTAGATTTCTTTTTGACGCAGCGGTCTCCGACTTGATTTCCTTTTGGGCGCTACCTAGTCGCGTAGATCCCCTCGCTCAGGATGGAGATTTACCCAACAACTCATTTTCCTCGCCAGGCAAGAGCTGCATCAGTTCTGCTAGAGTATTCGCATCTTCGGGCTTTTTATCATGTCTCCAACGAACAATTCTTGGAAATCGAGTTGCGATCCCACTTTTATGGCGTGGGCTTCGTTGCAAGCCTTCAAACGCTATTTCCATCACCAACGCAGGGGTTACGCTCCGCACCGGACCGAACGACTCACGTGTGTTTTGCCGGATAAAGCGATCGATCTTATTGATTTCAGAATCATCCAGGCCACTATAAGCCTTTGCGAACGGAACGAGAACGTCATCCGCCCACAGTGCGAAAGTATAATCGGTAAACAATCCGGATCGTTTCCCATGCCCTTTTTGTGCATAGATGAGGACGGCATCGATCGTATAGGGCGACACCTTCCATTTCCACCAGACACCGCGCACGCGACCCACCTCGTAACTCGCATCCATCCGCTTTAGCATTAAGCCCTCTGCGTTCTTTTCACGGCTCAAATCTCGAATTTTGGCCAACTCGTCCCAGGATTGCACTTCAATAAGCTCCGTTACCGTTAGGTGCGAATGATCGATGGTCACTAGCAGTTCCTCAAGTAGTTTGCGGCGTTCCTTAAAAGGGCGAGAGCGAACGTCTTCGCCAGCATGCTGAAGGATATCGAATGCATGAAAAATGACTGGCACGTCTCGCAAAAGTTTCTTGGTGACCGACTTTCGGCCAATTCGTTTTTGTAACTGCAAAAAAGGAAGCACTTCACTTGCTCCATGCGATGCGAGGATTTCCCCGTCGAGAACCGTTCCATTGGGTAGCAAACCTCCAGCAGACTCGATCTCAGGCCAACGTTTTTCCATTAGGTCTTCGCCTCTTGACCAAATGAATACTTGTTCGGATCGACGAATTACTTGGCCGCGTATTCCATCCCATTTCCATTCGGCTGCATAGTCCTTTACATCCCCCAAGACTTCTGGACCGTGCACGTTGTCGATTGGATGCGCTAAACAGAATGGAAATGGCTGGCTCGCCAATGAGTCTTGTACGTCCTGCGAGGTTAGTCGTTCAAAAAAACTGGAGGTAGGTTTCCATTGCCCCATCAATCGATGAGAAATGACGTCCGCCGCCACGCCCGCATGTACTGCAATCGCTCGGGTAACGAGGGCTTTGCTGACTCCGACCCGAAAGGCACCTGTAATCAACTTTAAAATCACAAGGCGCATTTGGGTTGGCGACTGTTTCCAGATTCGTAAAATCGCAGCTCTCTGTTCGAATTCGTCCATGGTGCGTAACGGCAATAGCCGCTGTTCGACCCACTCAGTTAGTGACAAATCGTCTGATAATTCGCCGGACGGGACGACGAGCGTTAATGTTTCCGCTAAATCTCCAACGGAATGATAGGACTCATCAAAAAGCCAGGTTGGTATCTTGGCTGCTTCTGCTGCCCAAATTCGTAATAATTTCGTAGGAACCAGTTGTCGCAGTTTGTAGCCGCATAAAAAATAGGTTGCCCAAGCGGCATCTGCGCCATCTGCAGTCCGAAAGTAATTGGTCAAGACGCTCAGTTTCTCGTTTATCTTCGTTGTCGAATCGATCGCATCGTAAAGCGCAACAAAACGAATCATCCTTCACCTTTTGAATCGATTGTGTCGACTGCATCTGCAGCGTCTTGGTCATCTTCGCTACGACTTCCGGTGTCAAGAACTTTTGCATTACGCCCTTTCTCAACAAGATAACGGGCTACCGCTGATGAATACCCGTGAGTGACCCAAACGGTTTCTGGATCGCAAGCTTCTATGGCAGTTAACAAGGACGGCCAGTCAACGTGATCGCTCAAAGCAAAGCCACGATCCACTGATCGGCGTCTACGTGCCCCCCGAATCGCCATCCAACCGCTCGCCATCGCCGTGCTGCATCGCCCGAACTTTTTAGTCCATGGTGTTCCATGTGCACTTGGAACTGCAATCACCATTGATCCTCGCCAATCATGTTTACCGGTTATCGATCCAACATACTTGGTTTCAGGAAGTGCTATGCCTGTTCTACGATACGCATCGTTCCCTTTCTCCACAGCTCCATGGCAGTAAATATTTCCGATGTCACGATCGAGTCCTGCCAAGAGACGCTGACTTTTACCGACTGCGTAAGCGTATAGCAGGCAACATTTTTCTGCATCACGACTTTCACGCCACCATTGATTAATCGATTCTATGATCGTTTCTTGTGGTTGCCAACGGTAAACGGGCAATCCGAAGGTAGACTCGGTAATCATCAAATGGCATTTGACTGGCTCCCATGCCTCGCAAGTTGGGTCGCTTCCTAGCTTGTAGTCACCGGTGATCAATGCGATCTTTCCTCGATACTCGAGTCGTACTTGCGCAGATCCAAGAATATGTCCGGCAGGATGGAAACTGACTCGAACACCGCCGAGCGTAATGGATTCTCCATAGGGCAAGAACTGGAATTCCGAAGCCTTGTCCATCCTTAATCGTAGTAGATGCTCGCTTGGCTGAGCCGCAAGATAATGTTGACATCCCCAGCACGCATGATCGGTGTGAGCATGTGTCACCACGGCACGAGGCACCGGCGAATGCGGATCGATAAAAAAATTGCCTGGGACGCAGAACAAACCTTGGGTGGTACTCTGAAGCAATGCGTCCATGAGGCTACTTGGCTACCAATGCCGTTGCAAGGGGCGGAGCTGGCGTTGGGCTATTCAAAACTTCGGACGAAACAATAATGGTCGTGCCAATCTGTTTTGGTTCGTCAGCCTGCTGCAACTGCATCTCAAATGCGAGGAACTTCTTAGGACTCTGGACCATAGCAATTCGCGAACGCTCGTCGTGAATTTTCTTGTCCGCACGTTCGGGATCGATCTGAGTCCAGCTTTCGCGATAGAGGCGGCTGGTTATCTTGCGAAGCAGACGTTGGTCGGTATCAAACCAATCGACTTGATAGAGTTGGGTTTTATAATTCTTGACTGGGCGGCGATTGAGGCATTCGCGGTCTTCGACGAGACACCATGCCCTGACTTGAAATCGCCCAGTTTCCGGAGCTCGTTCATAAAAAATAACTTGATCGTAGACCAGACGTCCCCGCTGATCGTAGAAATGATTGAGCTCAATTAAATCGACAAACTCGTCGACAGAATGATTACCTTTAGGTGATATGGTAGCGCATATAAAGAGACACACAGTGAATAAACTTGTCAACATGACCGCGAACCCTCAATTGAAAACTCCTTGGATAGATCGATCGTCCTGTAAGACTATCGAGGAGATTACCTGAGCCGCGATAAGCAGCGCGGTGGATCAATCGCTAACAAATGTGTGCGGTCGAATTAGCGATCGAACCGAGAGGGGCAGGAGAGTTTCCGCGTTACATTATCAAACGATTCTGCAAGCAACCACCTCATGTTAAAGATAGAACCCAGATCGAATTCGATCGGAAACGAAAACAGTTTGGAATCCGAACCTTCGACCAAATCCAGCTTGGTAGCCTGGGCCGATGCATTCGAACTACTCATTAACAAACCATCGGTTCTCAGAGCAATGCTAATTAAGGCTAAATCCGAACAACGGAAAAACATTCTCGAAAACACTTCGCAACACTCAGGCAAAGGATCGAACCGAAAGCTTCACTACCACACCTGAAAAGTGCGACTTAGCCAGAATAATAATATGCATACACCGCTATTAAGCAAATGTCATCGGGCAAAAATTGTTCCTTCTCTAGCGTGGTCTAATCGTTCTTCTAGTCTATAATCGGGATGCATGAAGCCTGATTTCGGCGATTCCCTCGAAGCAGGTTGCGGGAATGCACATTTCTGCGGGCCAAACACTTTACGAGTCAAACGATGAAAACAACAAACTCTCTGGCATTTGCCATCGCACTACCGCTGGTAGCTTGCGTAAATGCATTTCTTTTCGCAGATGGACCCAATAGGCGGCAAGAGATGATCGACAAAGCTGTTTCGTACCTTGGCAATGTTGGCCAATCGGCGGACGGATCTTTTAGTAGCAAGACAGGACCTGGTGTAACCGGGCTAGTGGTCGCAGGCCTCTTGTCGGTCGACGTTCCTGCCGACCATCCGCTCGTAGCCAAGTCACTGAAATACTTAGAAAACACTCGGCATGAGGATGGTGGACTTTATGCCCCCAAGTCGACGCACGCGAACTACGAAACGTGTTTGGCCATCATGGCATTTTCGAAAGCCAATCAACAAGGCAAATACACCGAGTTGATCCGAGCTGCCGAGTTATACGTAAAGAAACAGCAATGGGATGAAGGGGAAGGAATCAAGTCGGACGATGTAGCATATGGAGGAGCAGGCTACGGCAGTAAATCGCGTCCCGATCTCTCCAACACTGCCTTCTTAATCGACGCTTTGCGAAGTGCGGGCGTTAGCGAAAAAGACGACGCCATTCAGCGAGCACTCAAGTTTGTTTCCCGTTGCCAAAATTTGGAATCAGCACACAATCGCACCGAATTTGCTTCAAAAATAAACGACGGTGGATTTTACTACACCCCTGCTGCCGGAGGAGACTCTATGGCAGGCAAAAATGAAAACGGTGGTTTGAGGTCCTATGCATCCATGACATACGCTGGCCTAAAGAGTATGATCTTTGCGGGAGTGGACCGAGAAGATTTCAGAGTCAAGGCCGCAAAGAAATTCTTGTACAACAACTATTCGGTGTCATCCAATCCCGGCATGGGAAGCTCCGGGTTGTACTATTATCAACACACGATGGCAAAGGCGCTCGACGCATTGGGAGAGAAAAATTTCGATACTAAAGATGGGCCACGCGACTGGAAGTCAGAACTGCTTAGCCAATTAGCAATCGCCCAACAGCAGAACGGTTCATGGACTAATCCGGATGCGAGGTGGATGGAAGGCGATCCGAACTTGGTTACTGGGTACGTCTTGCTGACACTCGCTTATCTTAAATAGTTGATTTTGAGCGAAGGGGCCGAATGTCAAGTAAAATTGTTAAGCGACAGCCTCAGATCCTTCTGACAAAAGAGTTGCTCGCGATCGCCCTAAGATCATCTAGTGAGTCTATTTTGATCAAGGATTGCGATGGGACAATTCTTATTGGTAGCCAGAGAGTTGCTGAGTTTTACAAATGCTCTGTAGATGATTTGCCAGGACTCAATTCCTATGACGCATTGCCCCCGGAACTTGCGGAACGAATCAAACAACAGGATCAATTCGTTATTTCGAGCGGCAGGGCGGAATCGTCCGAGGAAACGTGGGACCTGGGTTACGAAAAGCGAACGCTGATCGTTTCACGAAGCCCTATTCGAGATGCGACGGGGGTTAATGTTGGTATCATTACTTGCTACACAAACATCTCACCGATCAAACAAGCTTTTCTATTGTTTGAACAGAATCAAAAGCGGTTTACTGCGCTAGCGCAAACCTGCCCTGTCGGGATTTTTGAATGCAACCCAACTCATCAATTAACGTACGTAAATCCGGAATGGGAACGAATCACTGGGCTTTCGGCCAACGAAGCGGTTGGGAAACTTTGGACCGATTTTGTCTCCGCAGAACAACTGCATCTGGTACAGCATTTGTTAAGTTGCGAGGATACGCATCCAGGCGGCGACCGAGTTGACTGTACGTTGCGGGGGCGAACCGAATGCACAGTGGAGTTGTCACTCAATCGCGTTTCCGACACTCAGAATTTTACGGTATCTTTTATTGGCAGTATCGTCGATCTCACCTTTCGATTAGCAGCCCAGAAGGAATTACGAGAAAAAGCCAATTTGATGAGGGACCTAACCAGTTCCGTTCCAGCTATCATTTGGCAGCTTTCGGTCGATGGGCTTTGCATTTTTGTTAGCGACTATTTTGAGACCGTGACCGGCATGCCGATAGAGACAGTACTGGGAAAAAACTGGGAGGAAGTAATTCACGCTGACGATACACCAGGCGCAGTGGCAAGCTTGAACACGGTCTTGAGCGAGCAACAAAAATCCGCACGTTACGAGTTTCGGATAAAAGGTAGAGCAGGTGATTGGCGTTGGATGCTTGCTAATTGCCAGCCCATCCACTCGTTGGAAGGAAAATTCATGGGCGTCGCTGGGCATACCATAGACATTACCGATCGCCGCATTGCAGAACTGGAATTGCAGCAATACAACACTCTTCTGGAGGAACGTGTCAAAGAACGAACGCAAGAACTCGTGAACGTAAACGATTCGCTTGTGAGTGAAATCGAGAATAGGCAATACGCCGAAGAGTTACTAGAAGAAAAGCGAGCCCAGATCTCGCATTTTTCTCGTGTAAGTGTCATGGGACGTTTGTCTGGCGAATTAGCACATGAGCTTAACCAACCGCTGAACGCAATCCAGAACTACGTTGCCAGCCTCAGCAAAATTCTTGCATCGTCACCTGCTGCTGAAGCAACCTCTCATGTTCTTTCAAGACTCTCGGGCGAGATTACTCGAGCCGCAAAGATCATTCGTCGAACTCGCGAATTCGTGTCGACGGCAAAGCACAAGCCTGAGTTGTTGAGCCTGTCGGAACTGGTATCAGATACAGCCGCCATGCTCAAGGGCGAAGCCAGACGCCGAGGGATGACCATCCAAATCGTTGACATCCGTCATGACGTCAAGGTGCTCGGTGATCCAGTTCGATTGCAACAAGTTCTTGTCAACCTCGTGTTGAACGCTCTCGAGGCAATGGTGGATCGTCCCAACTCAAAAAAAATTGCAACGATTGAGGTTTTCGAGACGTCGAATCACAACGTAATCGCCGTGCATGATACCGGTGTCGGTGTGGATGAGTCGCAACGAGACCGTTTGTTCGATGCATTTTTCACGACCAAACCAAC
>JAYVPE010000158.1:0-8245 GCA_043757575.1 Pirellula sp. | reverse complement strand
GCCAACGCATTCGTATCCCAGAGGTCATTGCATTGACCAAGTTCGATGCAATGCCGACGCAGACGGTTACCTTCAGCCGCAGAAACGTATTCAAGCGTGACAAGATGACCTGCCAATACTGTGGAAAGCAGCCTGGCAGTGAAGAGCTCACGATTGACCACGTTGTCCCGCGCGCTCAAGGTGGACTGTCGACTTGGACGAACTGTGTTTTGGCATGCATCGATTGCAACTCGAAGAAAGCAGACCGGACTCCGGCTCAGGCGCACATGAAACTCCGCAAGGAGCCGGTGCGTCCCACATGGAAGCCGATCTACGCCGATCGAATGAATCGCGTGAAGAGCTGGTCCAAATTCATTAGCGAGGCCTACTGGATTGTAGAATTAGAAGATTAGGCTGTAGACTTGAGGCTGTAGGTTTTGGATTTCCTCCAGCCTCCAGTCTCACCTCTCCAGCCTGTTATAGGAATGTTCGCCTGGGAGCGGACTCGGCCTCCAAAGTCGATGGACAGTGTTCGAATCACTGCGTTCCTGCTTTTGTGGAAAAGTATGGTAAAAAACTAACTCTTTGGCCTGTTTTTAGATAAAAGCGATACCGGCACGCATCCACAATTGCGACAATGAAACACAATTATTTTAAGACGGATCTTGCCTCAGTAGGTGTCGTTATGTTCTGTGTAGTTCATGTACCGGACAAGAACATTTGTGTCGTATCGTTTCTCTTACTCAATATTACCGCAATCGGATGTGGATCCAGGCAGCAATCTGAGGACAATGTCGCAGTAGATACCCTAAAACGGTCCTCCGTGACATTTCCAGAGAAAGTAAGCGAGCCTCGTAAATTAGGAGATTACTTAGGAAGTGACCACGCTGACTTTCAGCCAGTTTCCATAAGCGCAGAACTGGTGCCAATTTCAGCCAGCAACTACCAGTTACAACTGTTCTTGACGATAGCACCTGGTTGGCATATCGAGGCGACTCAAGGAAGCTACAAGCAGTCGTTGGAGATCGACCTCCGCCTACCGGAAGCTTTAGTGATTGCAAGTGATTGGAATATGCCCGACCCGAATGTGCAACTTTCTGGCTCAAGGATTCAGAAAGTCTACACGGGGAAACTGAAATTGATTCGTCGACTTGTATTAGTTGAGAAGACTGACCATTTCAGTGCAGCGGTTCAATGTGTAGTTACTTTTCAGGCCTGTGATCTAACGCGCTGCCGCGACATCGAAACCATTTCGACTACCGCTAGATTTAGGCACGATCCGGAGTGAGTTTTCGATGTGTGATTTGTTCAAAGCGATATTTGCCACTGTACTCGTTTTTGGCACCGCCTATGCCGTAGCTCATGCTGACGATGCCAATGCGATACGGTTGAAAGTTCTCTATTGCGGTAATCCAGGAAGCGTGCGCGAAGCCGATTTCGTTAAATTGCTTTCAGATCACGGCATTACGGTGTCCACAGCAGACCTCAGAACTTTTGACGAGGAAGATGTTGAAAAGTTCGATGTTGCAATCTTTGACTGGACCCTCCGCTATGACAACACGGGCTCTCCGGACAAGTCCAGATGGAAAGTGAATGTTAAAAGACTCACGAAGGACTTTCACTGCCCATCAATCTTGATCAGTGCCATTGGATTGCAGGCCGCTTCCCAATCCGGAGCGAAATTCAAGGAGTTATGTCTTTGTTTGACAAATCAGGCTTATCGACCAAGATTAGAGCATGAAGTGTTCCAACGCCCGCTTAGAGTTGCTCCAGAGATGACACAGGAGCCAACTCCGTGGGATGCCAAATACACTTTGGTAGAAGATGCTCCGCTCAAAGATACGATTAGCGTGTGGAAGGTTCAAACAAAGGATTATCCGGAAATTGATCCGGGCCAGGCATGTGATTCCTACGGTTTTGAAGACTCACCAGATTGCGAAATCATCAGTCTAGGAATTTCAGACAAAGGGCTCGAATCACTGGCAATAGCACGACAAAATAACTTTCTCTACTGGGGATTTTCGAGTTCACCCTCGGACATGACTCCATCTGGCCAGCGTCTTTTTCTAAATGCGGTTGCGTATATAAGCAGGTTTCGCAATTCAGGCGAGCGATTGGAATGGCAAGCTCGGTCACGCTTGTGGTCACTACGGTATGCAAAGACGCCATTATTCTGCTCTGATGAATACGCGCACGGCTTACGAGTTCAATACAAGACTATGTTTGCTAAGCACCCGGAATGGATACCAGGCGAGTTTAATGGTGACTCGACTCCATATATCGAAAAGCTCGTCGAGAACAGCAGAAAAGAAAACGGCAGCCTGCTTTCAGCGTTTTTTCCAGCCGATCTTCGAGAGCAATTCGGCAACGACTCTTCTAAGTACGAAGCGTTTTATAAGGAAAACTTGCCATACTTACGTCTAGTTGATGATAAGTTCGTAGTTGACGAAGACGTTGCCCGACTTGGTGTTGCAAACAATGATACGATCATTATCGAGCGTAGTATCGCGATTCTAGATCGACCCAATGAATCAGAAATGGCGCGGCGAATTCTAAAGCGTTACACGACGGAGAATTTTGATTCGACTGCAAAGTGGCAGGGCTGGTTTAATGACAATCGTTCTCAGCTTTACTTCAGTGACACTGGAGGTTTCAAGTTCTTTGTAAGGTCTCCACAGTAAGACTTCCACTGCTGCGGCATGCCGTAATGAAAATGTTGATTATGCGAACCTGCGGCTGGAAGGTCGACTCCATTTTTTACTCAGTCGCCGATGTGGCTCGACTGAGAAAGGCGTCCGCCTTGTAAGCGGACCTATGCTGGTGCGAATCCAGTCATCGGCTCTTGCAACTGAACTGCCTGTTTGGATTACATCAACCAACAACGAAAGTATCTGAACAATCCAATTCGTTCAGTTGCATTTTTCTGACTCGTCGCAATGGGAAACCGTTGCGGCGAGTCTTTTGACTGACTGCCAAGCCGGATTACATGTGTCGTGAGTTCGAATCCCATCAGCGTCTGCAAGGATGCTGTAGCTCAGTTGGCAGAGCAATGTCTAGAACAATCTGATTTTCACTTCGTCGGCCATTTTTGTGAACCTTAAGAGCCAATGCGAGTCCTTAGTCGCAATCAAACAATCAAAGAATGAACAAGGGGGTTTAACGAGATGGTGGTTGAATCCGGCTTCGCTCGTGCGGCGACGGTCTTCCTGCTGTCCCCAACCGGTCAATGCAACCAGTACAACTTTCTCAAGCCTTGCTGCCGCCGCAGCCGCCGGGCTACCTCGTAGCCGTCCATGCTGGGCATTCCTATGTCCAGGAAAACCAGGTCAGGCAAATAAGCTTTCGTTATTTCCGCTGCGTGCGTGGCTCGACTGGATCAGGAGTCGCGATACTCCAGTTCGAATTAGCCATCAACTTAAATTGGGAGAACATCCAAAGGTCTTCCCTTACACTTTTGGTGGCCTCTTGAGCCCGCTTCTCGAGTGAGTTTCGTTCTCGCATCGATCGGCGATGTCGATTAGCAAGAGATGGTTGTACTCGGCAGCCAATACTGCGAGTTGGATGTGCTCCAAAAGTAGCCGCTCCAGTGGACTCTGTACCGCAGCGACGAGTAGCTCGAGGGATAGCTGCACATTGCGGCGGAGTACCGTTTTCGTCAAAGGATCTGCTTTCGCCAGGCAGCCGAAGAACTCCGATTTCGCTATCTCTAGCAAATTAACATCGGAGAGCCATTCATCAGTCGACTCCTTGATGAGCGATTCAAGCTCGTTGATCGCTCCGGGCTCGTCTTTTTTTAGTCGTTCCAAAAGTTCAGTCATGTCTTCGGCTGTCCAATTAGGTACCGTGTCAGTTGAAGAGGTGGGTTGGGTCGTGTTCATGGGTAAGATTTCCTGTTGGTAAAAAGTAATAAAATTGGTGGAAAAGCCGACCGCCAAAAATGTTACACCGCATGTATGGAGCGGTTCGCCGCCATTGACGGGCTCGGGAGATCAAGAAGAATGGCAGCTAACGTCTGTACCACTACTGCATGAATGGTTGGATGAAATGTGAAAGTGATACTTGCCGAAAAGCCATCGGTGGCCCGTGAGCTAGCTGCCTTCCTAAAGGCAACCTCTCGGCGTGATGGCTACTTCGAAGGAAACGGCTATCAAGTGACCTGGGCTCTGGGGCACCTCGTCGAGCTGAAGGAACCCGCTGACTACGACCCGTCCTTAAAGACTTGGTCGCTGGATACTTTACCGTTCATCCCCGATGAATTCGGGTTGAAGTTGCGAGATGACAAAGGAACAAAGCAACAATTCGGGATCGTAAAGCGACTGTTTCTCGCGGCGGATGGGCTGATTTGTGCTACGGACGCGGGCCGTGAAGGTGAGCTGATCTTTCGCTATATCCTTTCGCTCACCGGCTGCAAACGCAAGCCGACACAACGGCTTTGGCTTAATTCGCTAACACCTCATGCCATTGCGTCAGCGTTCCGATCGCTACGGCCATTGGCGGATTACGACAATCTCTATGCCGCTGCAAAATGTCGTAGCGAAGCCGACTGGATCGTCGGACTCAATGCGACCCGTAACTATACGTTGCGATACGGAACTGCCGGGGTTCTCTGGAGTCTAGGGCGTGTACAGACTCCCGTATTGGCCATGATCGTACGGCGCGATGACGAGATTCGGACATTTAAGACGCAGCCATTTTGGGAGTTGACAACAAACTACCGCAAAGTTTGCTTTCGCTACACCGGCGGTCGCTTCGACAAGCAAGAAGAGGCACAAGCCGTGCTCAACCGCATCAGCAAATGTCCGCTGGTTATCCAGAAGATAGAAAGAAAACCGGAGAAGTCGCTTCCACCTCAGTTGTTCGACCTGACCGAATTGCAACGCGACATGAATCGTCGCTGTGGAATTTCGGCGGCCAGCACACTGCAAATTGCCCAATTGCTTTATGAGGCTAAACTGATTTCGTATCCCCGCACCGACTCGTGCTACCTAACTACGGATATGCAGAAAGAGGTCCCTGGAATTTTGAAGCAGTTGCAATCGATCAAATCCGACGAGGTGTCCAAGCTTGATTTAAGGGCGCTCCCGTTTAACGGGCGAATCGTCAATAATCAGAAGGTAAAAGACCACCATGCAATTATTCCAACCGGTTCCGTCCCCGGAGCATTGCGTGGCCAAGATCAGAAAGTCTACGACGCGATTGTGGTGCGGTTTATCGCAGCTTTCTATCCGCCGTGTTTGAAGGAAGTGACTACAGTCGAAGGCATCGCCAATGAGGTGTCATTTCGTGCCCGCGGTGTGCGATTGGTTGAGCCCGGCTGGACCGCGCTGTATCCTCGGTTGTCTGCGGAGCAGGAAGGGGTAGACGAACAGACGTTGCCGAATTTTGTGCCGCGTGAGAGTGGACCCCACGAGCCCTTTATTGAGCCGGGGCAAACGACCCCACCCAAACACTTCAGCGAGAACACACTGCTGGGCGCGATGGACACCGCCGGTAAGCTCGTCGAGGAAGGCGAGCTACGGGAAGCTCTCAAGGACAAGGGACTGGGAACTCCTGCAACACGTGCAGCCATCATTGAAATACTATTGAAGCGTCAATACATCCTTCGCGAGAAAAAGAATCTCGTCGCGACAGAGCTTGGTCGCTACCTCGTGGCCATCGTGCGGGATCACCATCTTAAGTCACCTGAGCTCACCGGAGAATGGGAGTCAAAACTTAATAGGATTGAAGCTGGCCAGGCAGCGCCCGAACAATTCATGCAGGAGATTGCTGAATATACGCGTGGACTCATTCAGTCCAGCGACAAACAGGGGATCGACGAAACAAAACTGGGCGAATGCCCACGATGCGGACAGCCTGTCATCCCCGGCAAGCAGGCCTTTGGCTGTTCGGCTTGGCGTAAAGGGTGCCGGTTTGTACTTCAGCCGATCTATCGCAACAGCCAACTAGACAATAATCAAATTCGTGAGCTGCTACAGTATGGCGTACTTAGTGAGCCGATCCAGCTCGGCGACGGCCATAAATTCATTTTGAGTTTGTTGGACTCGGGCGAATTAGTCGAGATCTTGGTACCTCAAGGTGAGGAACGGAGCGATGGGAAGTCCACTGTCCGATCCAAGAGTACTCGAAACTCGTCACAAGAGACGCGTGCTGAGGATAATTCAAATCGATCAACCGCAGAGGGACCGTCGCCCAGTCTTGGCCTTTGTCCGCTTTGCGGGGCGCAAGTTATCGAGCAACCGAAAACCTTTAGTTGCAGCCACTGGCGAGAAGGTTGCGGCCTGACGATTTGGAAGTTGGTCTCAGGCAAAAGAATTTCGGCCCGCACTGCGAAGGCACTACTACGCGACGGGAAGACTGCCACGTTGAAGGGGTTCAAATCCAAATCAGGTAAGCCATTCAGTGCACGGCTGAAGCTGATCGATGGAAAAGTCAGCCTAGATTTCGATAATTGACGCAGGTGGTCACGCCTTTGGAGCAAACTTCTTGCCGATGGAATTTACGTTACCCAACGAACTTGCAGGAGTCAATCGTCCACCATGTCCGGTGAGCGCGATTAAGACAGCCGTCCCGCTTAACAGGCTGGGAGTCACGAAACTTGTTCCTAAGAGTGCCTCGTAAATCATGACGAGCAGCTAACATACGACAATCCACCGACATCAAATAACTCAGACGGCTTCAGCCTATAGTATTTCTCCTCCACGTCCTTCGCCTGCTCGTCGTATGGCTGCGTCATGACTTCCTGTAGCTCTCGAATTAGAGCATAGTTCCCCGCGGACGCTTGCTGGTACGCAGGTACAACGAACCACTCTCGCAAACTGTATTTTGGGTTGGCGAGTTTCATCTGCCTAGACAGGTCCTCACTGGAGCGGGGCGGAGCGACATTAGCATCGGTCGTACTAGCGCGGCCGATAAGCGATTTCCATTTAATGAGCCACTCGGACCAACGTTTGCCCATACCTTCGGGGTCCTTGTAGAAGCTCTTTTTGAGTGGGCCAATGTCGTCGGGCACCATCGAAAGCTCGCGGAAGAAGATAGTGTAATCGACAGGAGTTTGCACCATTAGCGTTTCGAGCTCACTGAACAACGCCGCGTGAAAAGTGGCGAGTCCAAGTTTGGCCGCCCACATCTTCTCCATTTGCGCTTGCATCACTTTCGAAAAGTCATTTCGAATCTCGTCAAACTGTCGAAGATAATCCTGATGCAACGTCAGCAACGGACGCAACGCGGTCCAAAACATGTGGAAGTTGCGTTCCGCTGCCTCGGGTTGGTTCAGGAACGAGAAGTGATGTCCACCTCCCGTCCACGGCTGGTAGTGCGAGTCGAACACTTCGCAGAATCCGAATGGACCGTAATCGAGGGTGAAGCCACCAGCCGCGCAGTTGTCGCTGTTGAAGTTGCCCTGGCAGTAGCCGACGCGGATCCAGTTGGCCACAAGCGACGTAAGGCGGCTGCGAAACTCGCGCGCGAGCAACACCACTTTTTCGGCGGTAGATAGCTTCTTGTCGATGACGTCACCGTACTCACGATCAATCAAGTGCAACACAATCTTCTTGAGCTCCTCCATCGCTTTCGGGTGTTCCTGCTTGCGGGCACGGCGACCGAACAGCTCGAGCTGGCCGATCCGAATGAACGACGGTGCGACGCGCGTCGAGATGGCGACTGCCTCCGATATAAACATGTCGGGATCCTTGGACCGGGAGCCCTCCGAATACCACGGTCGCTGGACCTTCTCCGTTTTCGAAACGTACAAACTCAGAGACCGTGACGTTGGCACTCCGAGCGTGTGCATGTGTTCCTGTGCCAGGAACTCCCGGACACTCGACCGCAGGACGGCGCGACCGTCCGCGCCACGGCAGTATGGTGTCCGACCGCCACCTTTCAGCTGCATTTCCCAGCGTCGACCGTTGATGACGGCCTCAAGCACGGAAACTGCGCGACCGTCGCCGTATCCGTTGCCGGTTTGGAACGGGCACTGCTGGTAGTATTCTGTGCCGAAGATGGAAAGTGCGTACCCACACGCCCAACCAACCTTGCGCATCGGCTCCGGAACTTGCGAGATGTCGCCGGAGAACATGCGGACGAAGTCGGCCGATAGTGCCATGCTGTCTCCGAAACCAAGTTCGCGAAAAAAGTTTCGGCTGTGCGCGACGTACTCAGGGTCTTTGATTGGCGTGGGATTGACGGGGACATAGTGGCCCGTGAAGACTTGTCGCGGCGCGTGGTCGGCTCCGTTTGATTTCGCGTCAGGATCGACGTTGAGAGTATC
>JAYVPE010000157.1:0-8256 GCA_043757575.1 Pirellula sp. | reverse complement strand
TATCAGGGGCCCGTGTGTGTCGAGGTAGAAGATCGAGCTTATGAAGCGACGATTGAAAATCGCAAAGAATCGTTAGCACAAAGTTATCGGTATCTGAGTCAATTCGTTGGGCAATAATAAAGAACAGGTCCGTCTGAGGACAGAATGACCGATGAGCGACTACTTTTCGAAACGCCGCCGGTGATAGAGGCTTAGGCCAGCTAAGGCGTGGTATGCACCGCCGCATTCCAGGTCTATTCCTTCGCCTGCATTGAGCATGGCACATAGTCTTGCAGCAGCGCGTTCCATCCATGGCTTTGCCAGCTCTGCATCATCCAAGGTATAAGATAGGAATTCAAACGTGTGTCCCGTTGCGCTTATACAAGAGCTCAGGTCGCTACTGTTTCCTGGCCGTGACGTGTAATTGGTTGAAAACGAGCCGTCGGAGTTTTGAAATTTTCTAGCACTATCGACCGAAGCGTCGACCACGTTTTTAGCCATCAACCAACCTCCATCGAAGAGCCCTTTGAGTCGTTTTCGATAGCGGACGGCGTGAGCGAGGCCCATTAATCGATGCATCCCACCACAGGCGCTCGCTGATAAATCTTGTTCTGCTTCAAAGCGAACGAGAGGTTCGAGGGTCCAAGTTATCCCGTCACTGGCTTGCCACTCTTGTTCGTTTGGGAAAAAGTTAGTGAGAGCAATAAGCGTCCAAGAATATTCTTTAAATGGATTTTTGGGGACGTCCCATTGCGCCTGACGAGCCCAATCATTAAGGGTAAGTGATTGATCTTTGACGATTACTTTTCGATCCAAACCGAGCGGAATCTGCGAGAGGTAGCCAAGCCACTGGTCCGTATGGCCTTGCCCGATAAAGCTGCCAGCCTCAACCCTAGCCACGATTCCAGGCTTTTTGGTAATCGACAGGACCGGTCCCGCGGAAATTTCCCAGCCATTCATAACTCCGCCGGAGAGTAGGTAGTCAATCGCAAGGACTGTTTTGCCATCGATTTTTAAAGGGAGTTGGTCGCCATATGCAACCGCACCGTGAATCACTTGCCAAGCGCCATTTCTTTCTGCCGAAAGCTCGCGTCTCTCAAGATTGTTTTGAAGCGTCGCGAAAATCGTTTGCTGCAAGGATTTAGACGCGTGCGAACCCGCAGAATCCACCACGCGATCGAGGCTCGTCGACAGAGGCTCGTGCAACTTTGAGTTTGGCGTACAACTGCAACAGGCTAACCAACCTGTTAGAAATGTGAGTCGAACGAAATGGGAGCGAACGGACAACTGTCTATGCCTTTATGGTTTGGTTTGATTTGTAAGTCGATCGTAAGAAAAGTCGTTGTTAGTTACAAAATTCGCAGGAAACCCAGTCATTTTGGCGTCCTGGTCCGCGAATGGATTGCGCGTGAGCTGGTGGGTTAGAGATTCTTGTTCGGTAATGATGTTCATAGCATTGTCAAAGAATCGCGAAAAACAAGGGCCGAAATCCACTTGCCGACGGTTTCCAAATTGCCGAAAAATAAGAAAACAGCACGCTGGCAAGAGTCAGTTGCTGTTTGGATCGCGAAATGGAACAAAAGGTTTCTGCGGGAAATGTAAGCTTTTGAGTACAATATAGATTCGGTTCACGCTTCCACTGTAGGATTGCGGGGGATTACCAAACTCAACACACACCGAGTACGCGAATATGGCACGGATTATTCAAAAAGGCAGTTTACCCGCTTCTGCCAACACTTTTCTATCCGTTCGGGTTTTCGCGTTGCTAACTGTTTCATTGCTAATCGTAGCAGCTCCCAATTCATGGGTGCAAGCTGCCGATGACGAGACTGCAAAGGTAACCGTTAGAAAGGATTCGAAACGTGCCAAGTTGCCCGTACAAGTTGGAAAAATCGACGCTTCGATGGTCGCTTCTTGGGCGGACAACCATATCAAACCATCCCCGCTCGAAGATGACGTCAAATGGTGTCGGCGGGTTTTTCTCGATGTGATTGGTCGTATTCCGAGCTACGACGAGTTCGCTGAGTTCGCCAAAGACAAAACATCAGACAAAAAGCTCGCTCTAGTCAATCGGCTTCTCGGCGAGGATCGATACACTGAGGAATATGCAAATCACTGGTCTTCGGTTTGGACGAACATCTTAATTGGCCGCAACGGCGGCATGGAGAATCGCAGTTTGACCAACCGATCGGGCATGCAGAAATATTTGCGAGATTGCTTTGCCCTCAACAAGCCGTACAACGAGATGGTGATTGAGCTGGTTACGGCGACAGGAACAACCAAGCCAGGGACAGAGGGCTTCAACGGTGCTACGAATTTCCTTGCGATGAAGGTCAATGAAGAAAACGGAACGCAGGCAACTGCGGCTGTTTCCCGCATTTTTTTAGGTCTGCAGGTTCAATGCACACAGTGCCACAATCACCCATTCAATCAGTGGAAGCAGCAAAAATTTTGGGAGTTCAACGCATTCTTCCGTCAGTCGCGGGCCCTGCGAAGGTATGTAGCTGGATCGACAAACCGCGACGTTGATCATGCTGAGGTGGTCAACCAAGACTTCTCTGGCGAAGGTCGCCGGCCTGAGCAAGCAGAAATTTACTATCAACTACGAAATGGTTTGACTAAAGTCGCTTACCCCGCGTTCGTGGATGGAACCGAAATCGGCAAGAGCGGATACGTTAGCCAAGTCAACCGACGCGACGAGTTGGGTAAACTCATGATGGAGAGTCCGTTTTTGGACAAGGCTATCGTCAATCGCATGTGGGCACATTTTCTTGGCTATGGCTTTACTAAACCGATTGACGATCTTGGCCCGCATAACCCCACGTCACAACCCGAGCTGTTCGAAGAGTTATCCTCAGATTTTCGTGCTGCAAGCTATGATCTTAAGCAATTGATTGTTTGGATTACAATGTCGCAGCCTTACCTGCTCTCATCGAAAATTACTAAGGACAATGTTTCGGACGAACCATCGCTTGGCGAGTCTCCGAAGTTCTCTCACTTTTACACGCGGCAAATGAATGCCGAGCAACTATTTCAATCGCTTGCAGTTGCAACACACGCGAACAGGAAAGGGAGCTTGGAGGAGCAGCAGAAAAAACGTGAGGACTGGATGCGACAGTTCGTTGTTGCATTTGGAACAGATGAAGGGGATGAGACGACTACTTTCAACGGCTCGATTCCGCAAAGCCTCATGCTCTTCAATGGCGATCTCATCCGAGAGGCTATTTCAACCGAAGCGGGTAGCTGGTTGCACGGAATGGTACAGAACAAGGGTTCTCTATCAGACAAAATTCAATACCTGTATATCGCTGGTCTTGGGCGTAAGCCTAGGCCAGAGGAAGTAAACGTCGCGCAGCAACTCTTGGCGGCTAGGAAAAATGATGTGGGTGGAATGTTGCAAGATATGTGGTGGGCGATTTTGAACAGCAACGAGTTCATTTTCAATCATTGAGATCTTGCTGGCAACCTAGGATATTTAAACTGTTTTTGTTTTAACGGTAGTTTATAAGGAAAATAAAGATGTGGTCTCGATTTGCACCTCCCGTAGGAATGCACAGACGGCACTTTTTGAGTCATATAGCCGGTGCAAGTGCATTGCTTGGCTCATCGTTGTCATTGGGGCATTCGCTAAGAGTTCATGCGGAAACGCTTAAGAAAAATCATAAATCCTGTATCTTGTTGTGGATGGGTGGTGGTCCGTCGAGTATGGATATTTGGGACTTGAAACCAGGCACAGATAATGGTGGTCCTTTCAAGGCGATTTCGACGAGCGGTGATCTTCAGATTTGTGAACATATGCCACTGATGGCAAAGCAAATGCACCACATGAGTATTGTTCGTTCGATGAGTACCCGCGAGGCCGATCACAATCGAGGTCGATACTATATGCATACAGGTTATGTCCCTGATGCAAACGTTGATTACCCGAGCTACGGGGCTGTAATGGCGCACGAGTTGGCTTCACAACGTCCCGAGTTAGAAATCCCTCCGTTCGTATCGATTGGAGGGGCTAGCGAAGGGCCTGGTTTCCTTGGGATGTCTTGGGCGCCCTTTAGTGTTTCAAGCACCGGTCGCATCAGAAACATGGAGATGAAGCTAGAAAACGATCGACTGACTCAACGACGGATCGCGCTGGAGACAATTGAGAATTCATTCATTGCACAGAAGCGAGGAAGCGTTCTGGAGGACCATCGCAAGGTGTTGGGAAAGACTTTTGATCTATTGACCAGCGTTCAAATGAAGGCGTTTGATGTTGAAAAGGAACCTGAGGAAGCCAAAGAACGTTATGGCAAAAACGGATTTGGCCAAGGATGTTTGCTGGCTCGCCGACTCGTGGAGGCAGGGGTGCCTTTCGCTGAAGTGGACTTGGGTGGCTGGGACAATCACCAAGGAATTTTCCGAACGCTTGAGAACGATCGTTTGCCTGTCTTGGACAAAGCCATGAGCGCCTTGGTAGAAGATTTGTCGCAACGAGGACTACTTGATGATACGTGTATTGTCTGGATGGGTGAGTTTGCGAGGACTCCGAGAATCAATGCAGACGCCGGGCGAGATCACTGGGCTCGAGCTTGGAGCGTTGTAGTAGGAGGAGGCGGTTTCCAAGGGGGCAAGGCTGTCGGTGCGACCAGCGCGGACGGAACCGAGGTGGTTGGCGAGCCTTATTCCTCTGAGGATTTGATGGCATCGGTTTGCCACGCTTTAGGTATTTCTTTGGAAACGACTTTTACTAGTCGGAATGGACGGCCGATGAAAATAGCCAACAGTGGAAAAGTTATCAAAGATCTTTTTGGATAATCGTATTGAGTACTCAGCCTCTGAATTCTCCCAAAATAGATCCAACCCTTGATGCTTCGGCATTGATTACTGAACATCAAGCAGGTGTATGGAGATATCTGCGCGCCATTGGTTGCGACCAATCCTTGGCGGATGATTTGACCCAGGAAACTTTTTTTGCTGTACTACGTCGACCCTTTGTTCAAGTCGGTCCTAACGCAACTACGAGTTATCTGAGACGAGTCGCGTACCATTTGTTGGTTTCGTACCGACGACGGCAAAAAAAAATGACGGTGACCAGTGAGCTAGACCTTTTGGATTCCCAATGGTTGAGATGGGCAGGCGCCGATTCGAATGGAAGCGATTTAACAGATCGACTCACCGAGTGCTTCGGTCGGTTGACTGCAAGAGCGCAATTGTCATTAAAGTTGAGATTTACTGAAGGTTGTTCACGGGAACACATCGCAAAAGAGCTGGGCATTACTGAGCATGGTGCAAAGAATCTAATGCAACGTGCAAAGGCACAACTAAAACAATGTTTAGACGAGAAATTGAATCGTGAATAAGCCACTGAGAAACGAATCCGAAGGTCAAGAGGTCGCACCGAACCCGAGTGACGTCATGTTGTCCGTGCTGCTTGAGGATTTCTTGGGTGAAAATGAACCACCAGATTTTCGGACCAGGATCCTAGCTAAGCTGGAGCATGTCGCGACTGGTAAGGAGTTGTCGAGTCAATCTGGGTTTGTTGAGGCACTGTGTTCTTGTTCGGAATACGACGAGGCCATTCAGGCTGCTTCGCATGAAAGAAAAAATGGATATGGAGCTATCCTTCCATCTGCCCCTGTCGAAATAGCTGAAGCAAGCGATGGAGATTTTGATAGATGGATCCGTCGAGGGGTGTTTTTGGTAGTAGCGTTAGCCGCAGCAGTTTTAGGTGTGATATTTTTGCCGGATAGATTGAGGTCTCGAAATGCGACCAATAGCCCTGCAGAAATTGCGAATAGCGGCACCCATCTGGACAATCCGAATTCAATATCGTCTGGCCCGTTAGTCGTGGAGGACATAACAAACAAGGATTCAAGTTTTCTCGCGGAAAACTTAATCAAGACTCCTTTAAAACTCAAAAACAACATTGAGCAAAAGGATGCTCTGGTTGAGGGATCGCCGGAATCCATTGCAGTTCATTCGGCTATCCCTAGCAAGCAGGTTTTACCCCCCATTGATACGAACATCTCGACAACGAGCGTTGCACTCAAGGTGATGGGGAATGAGGAAGTTGTTGGTATCATTGACAACCAACTAAGTTATCTTTGGAACCGCGTTGGACTGACCGCAGCCCCGAACGTTTCAACAGATATTTGGCTAGACAGAGCTGCTGTCGCCATTCTTGGTCGGCAAGCAACCACGGCGGAAAAGGAGTCGTTTCGTTCGAGTAAAAATGAGAGTCGAGTTGTCAGCTATGTTGACAATCTAGTTTCAAGCAACGAATTCCCACGTTATTGGTCCATCCAATTGGCGGAACACTATTTAGGAAAGCGGATCTCAACCTCGGAGGAACGAACTGTTTCGGAAAATGCTTTTGTCGAATGGCTAGAAGAATCGTTAGTCCAAAAGCTGTTTATTGGTAATATAGAACGCCAGATGATTGACGGGCAGAAGAACGTCTTGGATGGTCAGAATGTTCGAACAGATCCCGCTTCGCATTGGTTATCGGAAACGATGGAACGAGCGGCTACCAACCAACGCGAACCGGTTGAATTGGTTCCATCGATAAAGAGGCGTCAACCCCGTGAGGAATCCTTGATTGGCGTTTCGCGACAATTGATGAGACTTAGCGGAAATCCATCCATGGTGTGTTCTCAGTGCCATATAGATGAATCGAGCGGTTCGGATTTGCGAGGCTACATCTCAATGTCCAACACTCAGGCAACGGGTGGTTCGAGTACATTTTGGTCGGTTCCAGCGAATTTGTCTGGCCTGACAATTCTCAATCAAACCGCTGGACGGTCATTGAGATCTGAGCCGCGAAGCGATTATTTTTATGAAGATGGAGAAGGTAGAATGAAGCTTGCAACCGCAGCTCCGCCATCGCTTCGAAAAGGGAACGTGAGTATGACTCTCGGCGAGTGGTTTGGTTCGTCCAATGAACCTCGTCGCGCGATTGTCGAGATGGTTTGGGGACAAGTGTTCAAGCAACCTTTGGTCCCTGTGACTGGGCTATCGGAGGACGAGGGGTTGAGTGAGCGAGTTGATCTTCGAGAGCTGCTCGCTAGCCAGATGCAATTGCAAAATGCTGACTTGGGAACGTTGGTCCGTTGGATTGTATTGTCGAAGTCCCTTCGTCTAGAAGGGCCGAAGACAGACGCTCCGTGGTATCTAAGATCGACGGAATCGCAAATCGCAGATTCGCAAAGACAATTGCGGATGTTTGCGGGATTTCCTACGACCAATTCCTTCATCGCAGAGTCAGGAAAACTACCACCGGGCAGAGCGGTGTCATGGATAGACCAAAAACGATCGTTTCAAAAGGCGGATGCGGCGACATTGGCTCAGGGGGCAGACAACAAGTTGCCGGGCATGGCTCGAAAACCAACCAAACTTGATTACAGTGAGGATCAAGTTAGATATCTTGTTTCAATAGAAAAACCGTACAGCCGATTACGCGCCCTTGCGGAACGTTGGGGCAAAAGCTCTATGTCATGGCAAATGCTGATCGAGCATGCCTACTTGGCAACGGATGCTCGCTTTCCAAGTCGTTTGGAGCGGGTTGAGGCGATCAAACTACTCGAAGCTTCTGGTCAGGAGCGAGCAAGGACGCTGGTGATGATTGTCAATGCACGGCTCGGTAGTTGGTAGTTCGGCGTGGAATCGCATCATTCTCGATAGCATGTACTGTTCTCTCGATAAGAATTGAGGGGTGGAGATTGTCCCTGTTGGTCTAGATAGGCTTGCCGTATACTGGGCATTGGTACGAATTGCGACTGAAAGCATGTTGCAATAAACCTTTACCCAATAGAGAGTTATGACGTCGCAGCCAATTAGTCCGATTTCAAAAGCAGTAACCTTACTTTATTTGGGAATCGACGTGGGCGGAACAGGAATAAAGATTGGCGTTGTCGATAACGACGGGAAAACGCTCGGGTTTGTCGCAATTCCCACGGAGGAATCACGTGGTCCCTCGGACGCTATGCACCGGGTATCTGTGTCAGCCTCGAAATTGTTAGCGTCTCTCGGATTGTCATGTCAAGATATCGTTCGGGCGGGGTTAGGAACTCCGGGCAGCCAAGACATTTCAAAAGGAATGCTCATAGAACCACCAAATCATCCACATTGGCACAACTTCCCAATCGTAAAGTGCCTTGAGGACGCCATCGGGCTACCGGTCTCTTTTGCTAACGATGCCAATGCCGCCGCATTTGGGGAATTTTGGGTCGGGACAGGCAAGGTTTACAGTAGTATGGTGTTATTGACTCTCGGGACCGGCGTTGGCGGAGGGATCATTAT
>JAYVPE010000156.1:0-8282 GCA_043757575.1 Pirellula sp. | reverse complement strand
TGGTCATCGCCGGAAGTGCATGGAACACTTGGTAGATCAGCGAGTGGGAATCGACCAGGATGACCAAATCCCCTTCGGTTGGAAATGGAGGCTTGGTTCGTACGGGCATTGAAGACAGGTCACTCGCCAAAGCATTCACGTCGATCGTGCTTGACCCAGGCAAAGATTCGGCTGTCACTATCGCTTCGGCCGATGGCGTATTGGCCGATGGCATTTCGTCTGGAAACATGGAATCAAATCCGATCAACATCGGTTGATTCTTGGCAGCCCGCTTAGCCATTCGAAATCCGTTCTTGGAACCGTTAACTACAAATCTGGGATAAAACCAATCTATTCAACTAGATTAGTATCGCATTTTGTAGCAAACGGGATTCCTTGCCAACCGCCATTGACTGCAATGTGGTCGATCGCTCCGCGATCGTCTTCCTTGTTCGCACGAACTCAAAGTCACTCATGAAAAGGCATTCCATTTCGACCTGTGCGATTGGATCAGGATCAGATGTTAGCAACTTGGTGTTTGGACCGCTTTATTGCAATCTTTGCGTTTTTTAGGGCAATTAAATGGCCACGAAAAAATACAAAGCACGCAAAAAACTTCGACCCATGGTATGGATTGGCTTGGTCCGGAATGAAATTGATGTTGCCAATTGAACAAAATTCACCCTCTCATGCTCTTTCAACCTTACAGATCGAATAATTTAACGTTTAGTTAGCGATTGTTAGCGGCGGATTAGCGTTTATGAGCGGTTTCCTGGCTTTGGTCCTGCGGTGGGACATTCGTTCAAACTGCGGGCTCTGCTACTAGTGCAGTGACACCAATCCTGGATTGTGAGGCAGTCTGCACACGGCTTACCGGTCCGATTTTGGACCTTGAACATTTTGAATTTTCGATGTCAGCTTCTTTCGTAGCTTCACGAGCGGCCCGTCGTCTTCATAGCTCCTTGCGATGGAGTCATCGGAAAACAATTCGCTTCCAACTCCGTCAATATCCCAGGCGGCCTTAATCTCGATTACTTTTGAATTCTTGCTTTTTGGATTCAAGCGATGAACAAAATTCGTGACCGCAACCGGTGCATAGTACTTGGATGCTAAGCCTACCGTTTCCCACTCTGTTTTTGAGATGAAATTCAAGATTGGAAAAAACGACCTGTCAGGTGCTCCTTTCTTACTTACGTCACGAAAATACCCCCGAGTCGAAACCGGCATTCCTCCAACTTGTTGATCGAATACAATTTCTGCCGCCCACTTCCCACCTCCCTGAAAAAACCCTTGCAGTTTTTCATCGTCAATTTTTGTTTCAACAACCTCTTGCTTTAGTTGTTCAAAGGCTTTGCTCACAGAATTGAAGCGGCCAAAGTCTGTTTGAAAAGCCGATCCAGTTATGACACTGAAAGCAAAAACGTCCGGTGTTTTCATCCAGCGACGCGCGCCGCCAATTTGTTCTCCCTTCTCATTGAATTCTGGAACTGGAACAATTCTCATTTCCTTTGAATAGTCTCCAACACACCATTTCCATTCCTTATCTCGGGTCATGGATTTTTCCCACAGATCTGCCTGAACTCCATCCGCATAAGTACGTCGACTCTCGACATACCGGTAAGTTTTGTGGTTTGATCGGTCGTTGAATCGCACTTCAAACCACTCAAAAACCACAAATCCCTCCGACGAACTTCCCGAAACATGAGCAGTGCCGTAGCACGCTGATTTATTATCCAAGCGATCCCAAGAAATCAAAAACCATTCAAGGCATTCCTCCGACGATTCGAACCGCGGGGTCTGCGCAAAGGTGCTCACGTTGGAAAGTAATAAAACAAAGAAGGTCATTGTTGACTTTAACATAAAAACAGTTTCCACGTTCGAGTTGCACAGTAAAGGACCCTTAGGCACGCGGGCAAATAGCGCCTTCGGTACCTGAAAATCCACCAACCGGGATTGAGGGAAGCCAATCCACCTGCGTACAATGCGGCTCACCGAGCACTTGTTCGCATTCCATATTGCAAACTACGGAATAGAAACACACTTCGAAATGTAATGTGATCATCTAACTAGCCCATCATGGTTTGCATACGGATTTGGCAAGTCTTCGACTACTGCGTCGAAATTAACCATAGGATTTACATCCATTGCACCTCCATTTCCTTCGAACGCAATAGATGAATCGCATTGGTCGTTCTCATCACAATTATTCCCTATACAGCCATTAGTATCGGGGAACATCCAGCTAAAAGTATCGTGACAGTTCCATTGACCATAACAATACGCGCAAATTTGTACATCCTGGGTGGCGATGTCTTCACGCTCGGCGGTTGCCAAACCAGATTGCACTATGAAAAGAAAGGCAATCGCCGTCGAAACACATCCTCTTAATTTTGTCGTTTTCATAAGAACCCTAATCCTCGGAGAAAAAACACTTAAGACCCAACACATCGATACCATCCAACGAGAATGAAAATCGAGACCAATCCCTAGAGCCAGAAACACGGTGGCTAGGACTTGTTCCAGTTAGGCCAATAGTCTGAAACTGCTCACGCGAAAGAACTACCTCGAATGAACAATTTGAACTCAATTTTTGCGTGGTATACTTCTTTAGAATCGCTGGAAATTCCAAATCTGCACTTCCAATACGCACCGTGAATTTAGATTTTTCACTCGGACTAAAGTCGTCCGGCAAATTGTAAAGCGTCATCATTCCAGATAGAATGACCTTTTCACTTAAGTCAACAACCTTCTCAAGATGAACGATCCCTGGCCGAACAACTACGTCCTTCGAGCGAATACGGAAAGTCACATCCCGCTCCCTAAACTTTTCTTCGCCAACATATCTATATCCAACCCTAAGCGTCTCGGCCAATAAATCTGTCTTGGACGTGCGATTAAGAATGAACTCGACCGTTACAGACCCATCTTCAACAGTTGTCTTCTCTACCTGACAACCTCCAGAATATGACTCGAGAATTACGCTCGCCAACTCCACATCCTCAAATTGCGGACGGAGACTAATCCTAAATCGTTCCCCCTGAACAAGCCTATGTACATTAATTTCAACTGGCTCCAGAATAAAGTCCGAAACAACCTCGCCTTTTACTTGCAACTCAATCGGCTTACCGACAAGACTTTCCACGACAGCACGTTGCTCCACTTTTGATCCACTTCTTTTTGTTGCAAGTCTCAGGAACATCGAACCGATTTTGCCTGGCTCGATCCGACTATCATTGACGCTTCCGACTAGGCAACTACATGAAGTCTTTGCAGCTTGCGGCTGAAAAACGTCTGAGCTACGGTTTTCTAGCGTAAGTTCGACTTGATAGGCCCGCTCCTCACGAACCTTTCCGATATCTATCACGAAACGGCGTTCTGAGTCGGAAAACACAAAGCTTTGAATGCTTACAGGGAAAAGCACGTTCGAAGGAAGTGAAAGCTGAACTTGACTTGATTCGCTTTCTGTTCTTGAACTTTGACCGCTACAATCAGTTAATACGATGCTAAACAAGAGGAGCGACAACAATAACTGCTGCAGGGAGCCTAGAAGTTTTCGTGAACTACAAATCGTTGTTGCGATAGGTAATCCTGAAAAACAAGACCGTAAAGCCGAATTGCCAATTGAAGTGTCAAGCGAGCCAAGAACGCCACACGCCAATACTAAGGGCTTGGGCAACGCCAACCAATGTTTCGAGAAAAAAGAATTCAGCGAAGCAAACCTAAAAACTATTGCAAAAAGCAATAATTCGACAGCTAGTAACCTTGAAACAATAAACAGAGAGTCGGTTAAGTCAGGCGATTTTGATGCTACGCGAACGAATCGCTCGCATTGGCTCACATTGGCTCGCATTGGCTCGCATTGGCTCGCATTGGCTCGCATTGGGTTTTTACCTTAAAAAGAAGAGACGTGAGCGTGACAGTGAAACATTAAATCATTTATTGAAAGTCAAGTTATTTTTTCAATAATTAAAAATAAAATCCACTATTGAAATTAGTACGTTTTTCGTTCGGATTGGCATAGTGGGGATACTCGCATTCGTTTTCACTGTCTTGCCGTTTGTCGTTTCGCACATAGATCATGCATGGAATTGGGATATCGCTCAGAAAGCCACGCGGGCGGTACACACTTTGACCGGTTGTGGCATGGTTATCGCAGGAATCGCATCCGTACTAACTCAACTGTTACTCGAGCATAGGTATTCGTTTGTCGCTGGGGCTAGCTCGCTCCCAGGGATGCGTTGGGGGCATTCCTTGCCAACCGCCATTGACCGCAATCGTTTGTCCGTTGATGAATGCTCCATCTTCAAAACTGACTGCGGCGACTACACGTGCAATGTCCTGCGCTTTCCCCCATCTGCCTAGCAGTGATTCACCGGTGGCTCTATGTTGCCATGCTGAAGACGCTCTCTGGCCCCATTCCGTTTGGACCCAACCGGGGGCGATGCAATTCACGCGAATATGCGGAGCGACGCTCTTAGCCAGGCTTTTAGAGAACGCCGCGATAGCCGCTTTGGTCGCTGAAAAAAACTGTCCGCTATCCCCTTCCATGCCATGCTCAGCTTGATCCCAACCGATATGTACCATAGACGGCAATCGGTCATCGATTTTCGGTTGCGAGAGCATTTTGTCAGCGACCATCCTGCTGAGAACAAATGTCCCGCAGACGTCTGTCGCCCATAGCTTGGCCAGCTTTTCCGAAAAGCTGAGTCCACGAGCATCGCCTGTCAAAACGTCTGCGCCCGCAGAGTGAATCCAAACATCCACATAGCCGTGGCGTTCAAAAGCCGCATCTGAGAGCGCTCGATTGGAATCCGCATCGTCGATATTGGATACAACAGCCAGCAAATCCTGCTGGACGCCTGTGACTACCCGGAACGCAGTTGCGTCCGGTCGGATTGTCAACCGTGGGTTAGCGCCGTGCGATTCACGTAAAGCTTGAATTTGGGAAACGGTATCGGTGAGTCCTTGTAGGTTCCGTCTGCAGTTTAGAATGAGGCTCGCACCTCGTAGCGCAAACTCGATCGCGATCGCTTGGCCGATACCGCTCGAAGCTCCCGTGACCACAGCGACAAATGGTTTTGCCATAGGTCAGTCCGCAGCTTCGTTTGGAGGTGGCTCGTAGTTAAACTCTTGCCACTTGACCGCTTGCTCCATCGGCTCAATGCGAAGCACCAACGCTCCGTTTTGAAAGACACGGACCGTGCCGCTGGATTGGCTAACGACGATTGCAATGGCTTTGGTGCGCTGGGTAATCGCAGCCGCTGCCCAATGTCTGGACCCAAGCCCTTTCGACAGTTGCAAGTTTTCGTGCAGCATCTCGATAATTTGTCGAGATCGCTCCGCTACAGCATCAGGAGAGACGACAAAGGCCCCATCCATTTGGGCAATTTCTTTGATGTCTTCGCGAACACGTCCATCGTGAAGGTTTCGGTTCTTTCGGCTGTAGCCTTTGAGCGGGTCGAATCCGCTATCTTTGCAATGCTGCAAAACTTTCCGAGTATCTCCGACGACGAACATCGTGCCGACTTTTTTGCCTTCCCGTCCCTCGCGACCTATTTGGACAGCCAAATCGATTACGATTTTGAGGTTGTTCAGCGGCACGGAACTCTCGAGCCGTTGCAAATCGCGACTCGTAAAACGCCTCATTCGTTCGTCGAGTCGAATGATCGAAATCGAGTCGATTCGATTGACTTCAAATCCGCAGTAAACGGCTATGACATCGCAGTGATTGGCCAGCAATTCATCAGCAACCGCTTCGAGTAGAGCGTGTTGTAATCGCTCGAGCAGTGGCGAGTCCTCTTTGTTTAGGACCAGGGGAATAAGCCCAAATTTGTCAGCGTCAGCAAGGTCCTCAACCCGATCGGCCGCGACCAAAATGCGTTTTATTTCGGCCGGAACCAGCTCGCGGAGTCGTTCCCAGTCGGTGGCGCTATCGAGGAGCACCAAAATCGCGTCCGCCTTCACCGAACAAGCCAATTTGCCTGCCGACTCGATGACACTTGCCAATTCTCGCGTGAACTTCTGTACTGTCATCTTGCAGGAGATCCGCGAGGAATGAGGAGTTTCGGAAACAATCGACAAACAGGACCTTCGCCCTGAAAACGTCAATGTCACTATTTGGTTAGCAACCTTCAGTCGCCACTGAGTGTAATTTCCCAGTGATTTTTCATCAATCGGGGCATCGCAGATCTATTTTGATGTTGCGACACCGTGGTGGGCGGCTATAATCCCAATCCCATTGAGGGACAAAAGTCAGTGCTTTAAGGTTCGAATCGTTGGTGGTTTAAGGTAGATCATGTCCAAGTGTTGCGAAGTTTGTCAAAAAGTAGCGTCCGTCGGGAACCAGGTAGAGATCCGTGGCAAGGCTAAATACTTGGGCGGCGTCGGTACGAAGATTACTGGTATTACCAAGAGAAAGTTCACTCCAAACCTGCAAAACTGCAAGGTTTCTTTGCCAAATGGCGAGGTTCGAACCATTCGTGTTTGCACGCAGTGCATCCGTAGCGGTCGGATCCGCAAGGCTGTACGAGCCAAACCTTTTGCTTTGCCAAAGTAATTCAACCGAGGTCCGTCGATGGCTTTATCTGCCGAAGATGTGGTTCGGATTGGAAATCTGGCAAGGCTTTCTTTAACTCCTGCCGAAGTGGTGGAGTTGACAGACAAACTTGGCAAAATCGTTGGCCTCGTGGAGCAACTTGCTGAAGTGGACACCGAAAACGTAGTGCCTATGGTCCACGCCTTTGAGCTTCAAAATGTGCTCGCACCGGATGTTCAAGTCGCCTCACTGTCGCGAGACGAAGCCCTCCAAAACGCTCCATCCTCCGATTCGGAATGTTTTCGAGTCCCCGCAGTACTCGGGTGAATGCCGTGTGGACGATCAGGTCTTTCCTTAACACTGATACTCCCTTTCTGGAAAAGCTCTGGCTGGATCATCACGCGGCTTTCCATTCCAAAAGTGCCTGCCCCATAAGCGTTTGGGATCAGTGCATTCTCAGCAAACCCTTTTTTCAGAGAAGCGGTTTGGTTCTTGCAACGAATAAAGTTCATGTCCCGGTTGGCTTCATTCATTTTGGATTCGCGAGCAACGCGGACGGTAGCGAGGCCAGCGATTCATCGGCCATCGTGCATAAGATTTGCATAGCCCCCAATGTTGATGAGGATGCAATTGCGAAAACGCTGATAGAACATGCTTTGGATAATTTGCGATCGCAGAATGCGACGAACTGCACGGCACTCGGTACTAAAGAGTTAAACGCTTTTTACCTAGGGGTGGGTGAAGGGGACAATTTGATGGGAGTCATCGCAAAGGATGCTCGCACCCAAAGATGGTTATCCCAAGCTGGCTTTACCCCGACGCGTCCGACCGAATGTTGGGAACTAGACTTGTCCTCGTTTCGACCGCCGATGGACCGCACGCAGATCGGCATTCGCAGAACGTGCACGGTTGGCAGGCTACTTGATGAAGATACACATGAATGGTGGCTCAGTTCTGTACTTGGTCATTGTGAGCAGATTCGATTCAATCTCGTTTTGCGATCACCTCCCAAGGTCGAGAGCGAGATCATGTTTTGGTTTCCGGACCCGACGATCTTGGGCGTCGATTCGAGTGTCGTTCGGCTGTGGCTGCCGAACGTCCCTGAGGCGGAAGAAGCCAGGGAGCGCTTTGTCTATTTGATGGCGGAATCGCTACGGCAACTTCAACAAGAACGAAGACGCGCGGTGCGAACATTCGCATCGGCAGACCAACAGCGATCGGTCACTTTGTTGCAGAGACTAGGTTTTCGTTCGGTTGAACACGGTCTGGTTTTTGCGCGCGAGTTGTAGAGCAATCCAGAAACAGCCCCGGCACCCGGCGTACTGTCAACGACCACTGGATATGTTTCTTTCCCTTGGGAAGATGCTTGTTCAGGAACTCGTCGAGCTTGAGTTGCTCGATTAATTGCAAAGCGAGCCAAGGGCCACCGAATTGACGATTGTTTTCAACGCAAACTGCTTTGGCGTTGACACGAACCCAACGAGGCTCGACCGCTTCGTCTTCGTACTCAAAGAGTGATTTCTGCTTGAAGTCAAGCTGAGGCTTTACGGTTGCCTGTTGATTCTGCGCTGCTTGCAGTACACCAAGCCTGCCAGCCTCGTCCAACGCGCCGAGCCACGAAACCACTTTTCGTCGAGGTCCTCTTTCTGTGCGTACCGACTCAACAAGAGCCCAGTATGCTCGACGTTTCCCTGCGACGGTTTTGAACTGTTGACGGATATACATAACTCGTCAAGCTACCGGCGAAAAACAATGGCTCCAAGACCAC
>JAYVPE010000155.1:0-8291 GCA_043757575.1 Pirellula sp. | reverse complement strand
CAATCTTCGCTTGATGCGGCACCGTGATCACTTCCAAGCCCGACTTCGACCGCGTCCGCAATAGAAACGCGTTCCCTTCACGCAGTAATTCAATGGAAGCTATCGTCACCTTTTCTTTGACGTGATCCAGTCGCAGAACAGGTTTGCTAAGAATCTGGGTGAGTTCCGCATCAAGCTGCTGCGGCGATTTTTCGGTGGCCGACGATGACCTGCCTTCCTGCGAAATGGCTCCTGCAGCCAGTGCGGAGACAGCAGTCACTTGCAAAAAACGGCGTCGCAAAAACATACTTGACTCCTTCACGAGGGCTTCTGAAATTAAAGCGGGCCGTGTGAACTGATCGTCCAGCAGGCCAATGAGATTGAACGTAGCTAGGTTGTCTTCAACTACCAAGACAGTCAGGCTGACGTCGGTCCAATTATAGTTGATTCCGCTGTAAGAGAGTTGGAAACAAATTTGCCCAAAGTCCCAAGATAATTAAGGTCCGAGCCCGCCGATAACGACCGATGGAACGGTTCCGAAAAAGGACGCGGTCAACCCACCGGTGGAATGGCAGATAAAAAGAGCTAGTAAAATGGGTATCAATGTGGTGCCTGGAATGAACTACATTCAATTGGATTGGAAATGGCAGTCGAAAAAGGTACCGAGTTTGCGAAGCGTTTTGATCAAGGAGGTAACACTCCCAACATTGAATCGAAGGAGGAAGGTTAGACAATGGCAAGTCTCAGAAGACAATCGAACGGTAACAGTTGGCAGATTCGAATAACGATTTGGATATCGCGATGGAAAAGTTATCCACAAAAGTATCCACTGAAGCTGTCTCGGAGGGTCTTCGATCGTCCCTTAATGTCTCAGAGGCAATCGGAGTAGATAAGAAAAAAGCCCCAATTATCCAGGGATTTGACGCTATTTATCGCTTGATGTCTTCGCTTGGCGAAGTGATGACAATGGACGATATTGGACTCGAACAGCTCAACGAAAACGTTGGTGGAAGTGTAAAACACTCATCGCGCGAGACAAACGGCGCTCGCGCAGCCCGCTTGCCTAACATCCAGGCAGACGCCATAGCCGGGCATGAACTACAAGAAATCGCCCGGCTTCTCGACATGTGCAAGCAAGCCGTTGCGACGCTGATCGACGCGACGCCGAGAGACGACGCATACACCCTTGAGACTCTCGGGCCGATCCTCAGCGATCTGAGGGCGGCACAAGAGTCGATCGAAAGCTTAAGTGTTCCCTTCGACCTAACGTCAGCAACAAGCAAGACGAATCAGGGGGGCACTTAATATGATATTGCTAACAGCGCAACATCATGTTGCGAAAGGGCAAGTCGGTTGCGGTCATTCGTCGGGTAAAATCGGGACATCCAAATGCCAGGGGCGTAGCTACCTCGCGCTAGTCCCTATCGGTCGTAACTCCATTCGATCGATAGGGGCCAGCAGCATTCTTCAATTTATGCAAATGGAGTTTCTTATGAATTCAGAAGAACGAAACAACGCGGTCCGATTCGATCAAACATCATGGCGCGAGCGGTACCGAGACGAATATGAAATTCCATCAAGAGAACTTGGGCTTGGGATTGCCACCGATCCGGTAAAGAATGCTGAAATGAATCGTTTGGAATCCGTTCGGAAATCGCTTATCGCCGAACTTCCGAAAACCGCGAAGAAACAAAAAAAACCACAGACCCAAGAAGACTTCCAAACGCTCTGGTTGAACATCCATTCGATGAACCAGTTTCGTGGTACTAAAAATCACGACTACGAAAGGCTACGAGTGTGGATTGAAAACCAGTTCAAGGAACCCTTCCCAGAGTTTCAGAAATACGAATGGAAAGTACGACTGGCGAATCAGTTTAAGGCACAAGCTCCCCCGAATAAAAAAACTAACCTTTCACAGGTTAGTAAAAAGAAAGGCAGGCAAGGCTTTAGCGATGAACAGTTAGCTAATTTTCGCAATATTCGCAAACAATACGAAAGCGCAAAAGCCTCAGGCGGATTTAACAAAAACGATTTCCTTTCGCAATACGAACTCACACCGAAAGACCTTACACAAAGTTTGGACGCGACGAAGGATAGCGCGGAAAGACGTCGCAAACATCGCCGCGACAATCGCGGGTGAATAGGTGCGGGCGAAAGGGTGTCAAGTGCATTTTGATTTGCCCGTAAAAATATTTTAATGACTGGTTTTGCTGAGTTGTGAAGGCTTTTGACTACTGCTGAGTGCGGGCCAAATGTGCGGGCAAAATACGAAAGCGGTTCCCGTCCGAACATACCCTGACAATACAAATCGCGTGATTCGAAGTAAAAGACCAACATAGCAAAGGGACAGCATGCCATCCAAATTATTAACCAAGCGGCAGTTAGCGGAAACTCTGGGATGTTCTCTCTCTACGATCGACCGAATGACGCGAGCCAACCAGATTCCAGAGCCAGTGAGACTTTCCGGAATGTTGCGATGGAGCCAAGAAACAATAGAGAAATGGGTCTCTTGCGGATGCCCTCATCAAAACAAGGAGCACCTAGAAGCGGTTTTCAACTAACCCACAAATGCTAAACGCCTCGGGTGGAATCGAGGCGTTTAGCAATTTTTACAAACACAAACTCAAACACAAACTCAAACACTAGGAGCCCTCAAATATGGCATTCATTGCGCAAGAAAGCAAGCCTGTTTCGCATAAAAAAATCCCGCCGTGTTATTGCGACGCGTGCCTGGAAGAAACCAAGAAAGCCGACGTCAAGCGAGTGGAATTAGTCGCAATATTAAGCCGACTATCGCAAGCCGATTTCGTATACGGCCAAGCTCGCGAGGTGCCTCGATGAGCATTTTACACAATGCGATCGAACCGAGCCCGCTTGCCGTCGATAGGCTTCGGGCGGCAGGTCTAATAGGCGTATGTCCTCGAACCTTCGACACGCATTTTGGTGGATTGCCAAAAGTCAAAGTGGGCACGAGAACGCTTTACTTGGTTAAGGATCTTATGAGCGCTTTAGAGTCGCTGCGAGTTGACGAATCGAGTCCTAAGGGGATTCGAACCGATCAACTAAACGTTGATGAAATCGCAAGTGACCTTCATTGCGGCGCTAAATCCGACGCGGAAGGGTGCAGGTAATGAGATACGGAACAACTTCGCATCCAAAGTTTCAAAGACTGAAACGATTGTTGTCTCAACCGCAATACGCGGTGGTTGGGCTTCTTGAATCCATTTGGATGCTTGCCGCTCAATTCACCGACTCGGGTGACGTTTCTAAGTTTTCGCCGCAGGACATTTGCGACTACGCGGGCTACGAGGGCGATCCTATTTTTCTAATCAACTCGCTTGTTGAGTCGCGATGGCTTGACCGAGACGGGGATAAACTCTTGGTTCATGATTTCTTGGACCATGCACCGAGTTTCATTTATGAGCGGAATAAAAAACGTGAGCAAAGGAAGTCGAAAGAGGTTAGCAATGTCCCCACATGTCCCGGGACAGTCAGGGACAATCCAGGACCGTCCCACGATGTACCGGGAATGGCAGCCCAGAGTAGTGTAGTAGAGTGTAGTGTAGTAAATATTACCCCCGTTCCTGGAAGCGGGGATGGTGGTGTTATTGGTCGTAAGTACAAGAAGATAAGCTACCCAGAAACGTTTGAGCAGTTTTGGACGGCGTTCCCTGCAGGAAGAAAGCAGGACAAGAAAACCACTTTCCAACGATGGCAAGCAGCAGTTAAGGAGATTGATCGGGACGCACCCGATGTTTGGCTAATCGACCGAGCGACGGTCTACGCTTCATCGCCAAAGGGAAAAGGTAACTATGTAAAAAGTCCAGAGGTATGGCTCACCAAGGGAAGCTATGACGATCCGCCCGAGGCTTGGGGAGCGTCCAAGCAGGACGAGTACCATGACCTAACGCAAAGGATGCGCGCATGAGCGAAAACATAGTTCATCACGAACGGGCTTTGTGCGGGTTGGTCATTATTGACCCGTCGGCGCTTGACCGAAGCGAAATCGAATTAGGTGGTTACCAATGGATCGACGATTCTTGCCGTAAGTTATTCCCAATCTTCGTCTCCATGCGACGCAAAGGCGAACCTATCGGGGACGTTCGCAGCGTCGCGATAGTTGCAAAGATCATAGGGGTTTCGGCGGCCGAGATTGCAAGACTCGCTACAAGCGACGCTGGCATGCCTGGACAGGATGCCTACCATTTGAGTTTCCTAACGGAAGCAACAGAGCGTTCTAGGATTCGACGTATTGCAAGCGAGATTCAAAGTCGCGTTGAAGATCCGACCGTTTCGCCGGAAGCAATCCAAGAATTCATTTCGGCGCAACTATTCGCGACTGCTCCGAAGGCACTCCAAGCCAAGAACGCGGGGACGATCATGCTCGAGGTTGTCGCACAGTCGAAGGACTGCAAGCCTACCGCAGCGGTTCAGACGGGGTTAAGGGATTTGGACGGGACTATCGGCGGACTACGTTCGGGGCAATTGGTTGTTTTGGCAGCTAGACCTAGCGTTGGCAAGTCGGCACTAGCCGCACAAATCGCAATCAACGCGGCGAAAGAAAAACACAACGTACTTTTCGTCTCGTTGGAAATGACATCAGGGGAAACCGTTTCGCGAATGCTTGCAACAGAAACAGGTTTAGATATGCGGGCCATCCTAGACGGAAGCTTGACAGCGGACGGAATTAACCAGGCAGAGCGAATCGCGAAAGCATACCAAGCGATTCCCTTAATGATCGAAGACCGCCGCGGCCTGAACATCGACCGTTTAACCATGCTGATTCGGTCGACCGCATCACGAAAGAAGTTAGGCCTAATTGTACTCGATTACATTGGTTTGCTCGCAGGCGACAAACGAAAGCCGCGTTGGGAGTCACTTACCGACATATCGAACCAGCTAAAGACGCTTGCCCAAACCGAATCAATACCGATTTTGGCATTGTGCCAGCTCAATCGGGAATCGGAAGGCGAGGTGCCGAAGTTATCGCACCTACGCGACTCTGGCAGCATCGAACAAGACGCTGATGTTGTGATGTTGTTGCATAGGGAGACACGTAACTCTAAGGAAACCGAGCTGTTTATTGCCAAGAATCGCAACGGGCCGACTGGAAAAATCAAATTGGAGTATCAAGCCGCAAAATTCGAGTTTCGTTCCTCGTTTTCGGACTTCACACCATGAACCAACCAAAACGACGAATTGCAATTCTGATCGAGATACCGGACAGACAACACGGCCTAAGCGCCTTAAGGATTTTTTTGAAAGGGCTGTTGCGATCATTCGGCATTCGATGCATTAGCGTTTTGCCACCAAGTGAAACCAGGACCTTCGGCAGCTATAGCGACCAGGGCGCGAAAAAAGAGCAGGGCGCAACGATTAACGATCAATCCTCCATAATCAGGCCGGGCGAAGAAATCGCGGCTGAAGCGACGTCAGAGGGTTTAGTGCAGCCGACCAAACCAAAGCAAAAACGATTCCCAAACCCAAACAGGAGCGATCCAATATGAAAACGGAATCTAATCCATCGCGTAGCGTTAAGCAGTTGAGGGAAATTTCAACGTGCCTCGAAGACGCAAGGGCAATGCATGTTGAGAAAGCGATTGGCGAAAACAATGTTCGCTTTGCTTGTGTGAGCTACATTGCCCACCAGGCCGAGGCGATTCAACGAAGAAAGCAGTTGGAGTTTCATTGCAAGACACTACGTCGATTTGCGATATCTCGGAAACGAAAATGTTCGCTTTTGCCAAAAGCTCGCGAAGTCTTGCGGGCAATCGATGAGTTGATTGAGCAGCTAGGAAAAACCATTGCCGCTATTCGCCGTGAATATCGGGCAGACTTACCGCCGAAAGGTTGCGGGGATATATGAAGATCACAACACGACAACTTTTGTTAGCGATTCGAAAGACAGGCGGAAACCTCTCGGCTGTCGCCCGAAGCTACGGCATGACACGCCAGGGGGTTGCCAAAAGAGCGAATGCAAGCCCGTTACTCAAGAAAGCCTTGCATTCGGCGGTGGAAGATACCTTGGATTGCGCCGAAGAGGGGTTGAGGCTTGCAATTAAAAAGCAATCTCCTTGGGCGATTAAGTTCTTTTTGTCAACCCGTGGAGTTTCAAGGGGATATACAAAACATCTGACCGTTGAGACCGACGAGAAGCCGGGCGTTATTCATATGCACTTTCCTGACGATGGGCGTAATGGTCCCGATCCAAACAACCCACCAATCGAACCGCCAACCTAATCGATCGCAATGAACAGTCAGGAAGGCAAAATTGAAACAATGGGACTTGCCGATGCGGTCCCCTATGGAATCGAACTACCCCAGAAAACTCAAGCGTAATAGCAAGTCGCGTTCAAATGAGCGCTAAATCCGACGCGATTGACCAAAAACGGCAGCAAAAAACAAAGATTCATCCAAACCAAGTGTAACTTTTTTCATCCATCAAAAGGAATCAACCATGAGCATATTTTCCAAACCCAAACCCGAACTAAACGAAACCAAAAACGGCGACAATCCAGCCGCGTGGTCGATGCCAAAGCTTCACATCACAGGCCTAGATAATGGTTTCCATTTGCTTGCCGAAATTGTTTTCATTGGCAAGCTTAGTCATTTAGACCACCAAGCCGCAATCATTCAGCGAATAGAAACAACCGCCGAGTTTTCTAGGCTACGAGCCATCGAATCCCTTCACGCTGACAAGACAGCAAAACACGCTTCAATTCAAGAACCGCTTTCTGCTATAGATGCGAAAATTTCGAAAGAGAAAAGCGACTTGGCTTCCGAGGCTAGTATGCAGAGGTTGAGAGATTGCATTAAGGAGCAAGATCTTATCACGATCGCAATCGACGCATCGAACAAGGAACTTGGATTCTTGACAGCAGCGGTTGAGGAAAAACGCAAGGAGTTTCGCCTAGTGTGTAGCGACGCCGTCCAGGCCTACCGACAAGAAATAAATTCGAAGGTTACTCGGGAAAACGAGATTGCCGAGCGAAACCTATTTGAAAAGGCGGGGCAGGAATTGATTGAATTAGTGCAATCGCGGGTTGATTGGCTGAACGCCTCTAGCTTGTCGGTTCCAAGCATTCTAAGCCAATTCCGCGTATAAATCCTAAACCAACAAAACCAAAGGAACAAACAACAATGGCAACGAACTCAGCAACACTGCAAAAGCCTTTGCAAGGCAACGTTATTACCCGCATGGGAACCGCGATAGCAAGGCGTTTCAACCGCGCTACAACGAGTCAACCAAAGGCTACACCGACGATTCCGACAAAGGAGAATCCTGTATCCCGAGCGATGACTCTGCGCTATCGTCCTAATAACTATTTTACGGTTGCACGAGACTTGCCGCCGTTCACGTTCGAGACAATCCGCGTCATGCTCCACGATCCAGCCATCAAGCTGAATCTAGCGATGCGTTCCGCTCCCATTGCGTCAGTTGAGTTTGCATACATCGACGGAGTGGGGCCGGACGGTAAACCGAAATGGAGCCCAGGCATCCAAGCGAGAAACCCCGTTGTTGCCGCTTGGGTTCAAAGACAGCTTGCGACGATTTGGGGAAGCTATTTGCCGGGAATTCTCCGCTCTCAGGTTTGGGGATGGTCAGCCGGTGAAGTAACTTTGAGACTCACTAAGGCTAACCTGATCGAGATTGACGAACTATTGCCACGACACGCAAAGGATTGTCGATTGCTGGAAACTCACAGTGACGGCAAGCGATGGGGAATCGAAGTCGCAAACGTGGTAGACGCTGGCAAGGTGCAACTTCCCTATCCCTATTGCTACTTCGTAAACTTTCGACCCGAAGACGGCGAAAAGTACAGCAGTGGAATACTGATTGGAGCCTACAGCCCTTGGGCCGATAAATGCTTTAACGGTGGCGCTCTCGATACAAGACGTTTGTACATGCACAAGGACGCTTACGGCGGTATGAAAATTGGCTATCCAAACGAAGCGTTATTCGTTGACGGTAAAGCCGATGGGATTCCAGCTCGTGATATTGCAATGCAGATCGCCGAACAACGCGAAAACGGCGGAACAATTACTTACCCTTCCGAACGCGACGTTAACGGAGAACCAAAATGGATTATTGAGGATGCGACCGTTGGAGCCACTCCGACGCATATTCTGCAATACCCTAAAGACCTGAACGACGAAATGCGGCGTGGCTGTGAGATACCAGACGGCGCAATCCAAAACGATGGTTCGGGAGCTTGGAACGGCAAAACGATTTCTCTGGCGTCTTTCTACGCGGGCCTGGATACGTGGGTAACTCAAATATGCGTAGACATTCGCAAAACGCTTGACCCGCT